>JAYVRT010001104.1:0-2943 GCA_043776025.1 Archangiaceae bacterium
TTTGCTCTGGCACAAGGTCGTCTGCCGCGCCCCCGCGGGCACGACCACTTTCGGCCGCCCCGCCTACGCCCACCTGATGGCGTTCTCGCGCGGCCTCACCGCCGACCTCGACCAGTCCAGCGCCGACGTCATCCCCCGGCTCGGCAAGATGACCTGGGCGCGCGCGATGGGCATCGAGGCCTGCGTCGTCGCCTGCAAGTTCCTCCTCCAGTCGACCTCCTCGCGCACCGTCGTCGACCCGTTCTGCGGCCTCGGCAGCGCGCTCGCCGTCGCCAACGCGCTGGGGATGGGAGCGATCGGCGTCGAGCTCTCGCGCAAGCGGGCTCAGAAGGCGCGCGAGCTGACGGTTGTGCTCTAAGGCGCCCCATGGCGACGGACTGGACGACGGCACAGCTGGGCGACCTCAAGGGCAAGTGCGCGATCGTCACCGGCGCCAACAGCGGCATCGGCTTTCACACCGCGCTCGAGCTGGGCCGCGCTGGCACGGCGGTGGTGATCGGCTGCCGCGACGCGGCCCGTGGCGCGGAGGCGCTCGCGCAGCTGCAGAAGCTGGCGCCGGGCGCGAAGTTCCGGCTCGAGACGCTCGACCTGGCGAGCCTCGCCTCGGTGAAGGCGTTCGCCGATCGCTTCCTCGCCACCGGCGAGGCGCTCGACCTGCTGGTGAACAACGCCGGGCTGATGGCGCTGCCGACGCGTGAGCTGACCCCCGACGGGTTCGAGCTGCAGTTCGGCACCAACCACCTCGGCCACTTCGCGCTCACCGGGCGGCTGTTGCCGGCCCTGGCGAAGAGCGCCGCGCCGCGGGTGGTGACGGTGTCGAGCTCAGTGACGCGGATGGGCGCGGTGGTGGCGCTCGACAACCTGCAGAGCGAGCGGCGCTATTCGCCGATGGGCACCTACGGGCAGTCGAAGCTGGCGAACCAGCTGTTCATGATCGAGCTCGGCCGGCGCGCCCCGTGGCTCCTCAGCGTCGCGGCGCACCCGGGGTCGGCGGTGTCGAACCTGCAGAAGCACGCCTTCAAGCGCCTGACCCAAGTCTTTGGGCAGAACGCGGCGCAGGGCGCCTGGGCTTCGCTGCGCGCAGCGACCGACGCGGTCGTCAGCGGCGCATACTTCGGGCCGGGAGACTTCTTCGGGCTGCGCGGGCCGCCGGTGCCTCAGAAGCTCTCTTCGCGCGCGCACGACGCCGAGCTGGCAAAGAAGCTGTGGGACGCGTCCGAGACGTTGACCGAGGTGAAGTACGACTTCGAGCACGTCCGCCGGGCGGCGTGAGCGTCACGAGCCGAAGCCGATCATCACCGAGACGAAGTCCGAGCCGGGGCCGGTGACCGGGCGCGCGGTGTAGCGGACCTCGACGCGGCCGGCGAAGACCATCGCGGTGATCGCCAGCGCGATCGGGATGCCGATCAGCAGACCCGCTCCGCCGCCTCCGCCCAGGCCGCCGAGGCTGCCGAAGTTCCAGCCACCTCCGCCGCCTCCGCCGCCTCCGCCGCCGCGGGGGAACCAGTTCCAGCCGATGCCGAGCCCGAAGTGCGGCTGCAGCGAGAACGAGGACCGGTGCCCCAGCGGCGTGGTGCTCAGCCCGCTGGTCGCATAGCCGACGAAGTTCGGCTGCAGCGGCCCGCCGGGCGTCACGCTCATCAGCTCGGCGCGCGATTCGAGGAAGGGGCTGACGTTGTCGAGCTGGAACATCGCTCCCGCGACGAAGGAGATCCCCGGCATCAGCATCCGGTCGAGCTCGCGCGGCTTGAGGCCGTAGCGAAAACCGATGCCGGCGATGCCCGAGAAGCCGGTGGGGGCTGCATGAAGCCGGGGCGGCGTCAGCGGGTCGACGACATCGTTGCGGATGCCGATCATCACCGTCGCCGCGGCGACGCTGACCACGCCGAAGCGGCCGCCTGGCTCGAGCTTCTGCGTATGCTCGGCGAGATCCTCGACCTCGGCCGGCTCGGCCTGCGGGGCCTCGACCGAGGGAGTCTTCAGCTCCGGCTCGGCCGCGGGGGCGTCGGGCAGCGTGGACTGGGCGAGCACGGCGAGGAGGATCAGGGCACTCATCCGGTGGGCCTGCAGAGCACCGCCTGTACCAGCGGCTAACCGCTCAGGAGATCTAGTCTCTGGTCGCCGCGGCTGCGCAGGGGGATGCGCCCGGGCTGACGCGTCGAGCAGAGCGCGGCGCTGCGAGGGTCGTCAGGGCCCGCTGCTGGCGAGGCAGTAGCCGCTCATCGCGTTGCAGGTCGTGTTCGCCCAGCAGCTGAAGCCGGCGCTGTTGCAGCGGGGGATGCACATGCCGGTGCCTGACGCGCTCTGCAGGTCCACCTCGCAGACGTACCCGGACCGGCAGTTCGATTGGCCCGACCGCGGTCCCGCACAGCTCTCGAAGCAGAGCCAGTTCGGCGTGCCGTTCGCGTTCTGCGCGTTGATGCACGTCGAGCCGGTCGGACACGAGTTGCTGGTGCAGTTGGCGGTGCAGTACCCGCCGGGCCAGCCGGTCGGCTGGCCGAAGATCGTCTCCGGAATGCACAGGCCGTTGCTCGGGGGCCGGCACTGGCCGTCGTAGAGGCAGCCAGCGCCGATGCCCGCGTCCGCCGGGGGCCCTGCATCCATTCCGGGCGGCGTGATGCTAGCGCCGTTGCTGCACAGCTGCCCGCTGAAGCACGAGGAGCAGAAGGATCCGTTCGAGCCACACGCCGAGGCGTTCTGAATCGACTTGACCAGGCAGACGCCAGCGACGCAGCACCCGCCGCTGCAGTTCGATGGACCGCACTGCGTGGCGCCGCCACCCCCGCCGCCTGAGCCGCCGAAGCCACCCGCGACGCCGCCGCCGCCACTGAAGCCGCCCGACCCGCCGGTGCCACCCCCACCGCTTCCGCCGACGCCGCCTGTACCGCCCGTCCCGCCGACACCACCCGATCCTCCTGTGCCGCCGGCCCCGCCAGACCCGCC
>JAYVRT010001105.1:0-2939 GCA_043776025.1 Archangiaceae bacterium
GAGTTCAGCTCGGAGGCGAGCTTGTAGACGGCGAAGGCCATCGTCCCGCGCACGCGTCGCCATGAATCCCCCTCAGTCAGATGCAGTAGCCCAGCGCGCTGCAGGTGCCCGAGGTGCAGCCTGCGCCCGGCAGATGACAGTCAGGCTTGCAGATGCCGTAGGTGATCGCCCCGCCGTCGGTCTGCACCAGGCCGCCGCAGACGTACCCGAGGCGGCACGTGCTCTGACCTGCGCGCGGATCAGGGCAGCGCTCCCAGCAGTTCTGGCTCAGGCAGACATCGGTGCCGTTGCAGCCGAGCACCACGCAGGTGTCCTGGCAGTAGCCGCCCGGCCAGCCGGCCGCGGCGGTGTTGCAGGCTCCGAAGACCCCGCCAATCGTGCAATCGGCGTTCTGCGCGCAGGGCGAGCCGGCGTAGGTCGTCGTCGGGGCCGAGCTGCACAGGCCCCCGCTGCAGGCCTGGCCCTGAGCGCAGTTGGAGCAGGAGTTGCCGGAGAACCCACAGGCGCTGGGGATGACCGGGGAGACGCAGGTGTTGTTTCGACAGCAGCCAGGGCAGGTGGTCAGGCCGCAGGTCGCGGTGACGCATGCTCCGTTCTGACACGCCTGGCTCGAGGAGCAGGTCAGGCACTGCTGGCCGTTGATGCCGCAGGCTGCCGAGCTCGAGGGTATGCAGGTGTTGCCGCTGCAGCAACCGTTGGGGCAGCCCTGAGGGCTGCAGGTCGCAACGCACACTCCGCCGAGGCAGCTCGAGCCGGTGCCGCAAACGACGCAAGCGTCGGCCGCCATACCGCACGCGGAGGTCTGGTTTCCTGCCTGGCAGGCGCCGCCCGCACAGCAGCCTCCGCAGTTGCTCTTGGAGCAGGTCGCGCTTCCACCGCCACCGCCACCGCCACCGCCACCGCCGCCACCGACGCCGTTTCCACCGCCGACGCCGCTTCCACCGCCGACGCCGCTTCCACCGCCGACGCCGCTTCCACCGCCACCACCGCCACCCTCGCCGACGCCGCCACCACCGCCGACGCCGCTTCCACCGCCGACGCCAGCTCCACCGCCGACGCCAGCTCCACCGCCGACGCCAACTCCACCGCCATCGTCCGCCTCACACTTGCTCGCAGCGCAGCGCTGGGTGGCACTGCAGACAGCGCACAGCCCGGCTTGATGCCCGCACGCCGCTGCCTTCTCGCCGCCCTGGCAGACGCCCTCCGAGTCACAACAGCCGTTGCAGTTCTCGGTGCTGCACCGTGCGGCGACGGTGATCGTCGGGCAGCCGCTCAGCGCGCAGGAGATCGCCAACACTCCAAGAACCCCGACAAGTCTCCCGGACATGTCTGCACGACACCCGAGCAGCACCGGGTGTGCAAACTCGCGTGGGGCCGGTTAATGAAATTCGATCGCCGGTCGTCTCCGCGACGTCGTCGATCCGGCAGGTGGCCTCAGTGCTTCAGCTGGCCCGCCGGCGCCGGCTTGGCCTCTTCTTCAGGCGCGGAGATCGGCGCCACCGGCGCTGGCCCCGCGGCGATGCCTTCGGCGACCTTCACCGCCTGCTGCAGGTCGGCTTCCTGCTGGGCGAGCTCGGAGCCGGTCGCGACCTCGTGCGCCAGCTTCGCCTCGTCGCCCTGGGCGCTGGCGAGTGCGTTGAACTTCCGCGCCAGCGCCGACATCTCGGCCGCCTTGATCTGCGCGTGCCCGCTGCGCATCCCGATCAACGAGACCCGCGCCCGCTCGAGCAGCGCGACCTGGGACTTGAGCTTGGCGAGGATCCGCTCCCGCTTGCGCATCAGCTCTCCGAGGCGATCGATCTCTTCCTTCAGCGAGGCGGCCGCCATCTCCAGCTGCCGGCGGGCGATCGGATCCTTTGCCTCCGACGCGCTCTTGTGGAGGTCGGCGATCTCCCGCGCCAGGTCCTTCTGGGTGTCGTCCTGCAGCTGGGTCTCGACGCCGGCCCACTCCGCGGCGAGCTCGACCGCCTCGCGGGTCAGGCGGGACAAGGTCCGCGCCAGCTCTTCACGCGCGGGCTCGCGGGGCAGCGCCTGCAGCGACTGGCCGCAGGCCCGGTAGAGTGTCAGCGCCCGCTGCGCCTGGGTCTGGAACTCGCCCGACAGCTGGGGAATCAGCTCCTCGCAGCGCGCCTCGACCGGGTCGGCCTTCAGCGCCAGGTGGGCCGCCATCCCGCCGATCGCGGTGAAGAGCGCGATCACCATCCCGCTGACGACCACCGCGAGCAGGGGAGGGGTCTGGATGTCCGCCATCCGCGCCGCGAGCACCTTCGCCACCTCGTAGCCGCCGATCGCCAGGGTGCCGGTGCCCGCCGCGCCGACCGCGTAGTTCAGCAGGCCCGGCCGGCTCGCCGCGACGCTCCCTTCCTCGCCGCGCTCGCACAGCCGCGACTTCACCATCAGCGCGCCAGCCGCCGCGCCCGAGAGCGCCACCGTCCACGCCAGCGACAGCCCGAACATCCACGGCGCCGCGCAGAGCGCCACCGACAGCCCGGCCAGCAGCATCTTGTCGAACTTGTCGCCCCGCACCGCCGCCAACGAGGTGCCGGCGATCGCGAGGAACGCCAGCGGCACCGGCAGGCCCACCCGCTGGGTGAGCAGGGCGAGCACGCCGGCGCCGACGCCGGCCGCCAACGAGCGCATCACGTTGGTCTCGAACGTCTCGCGCTGGTGCAGCTGAATCACGGCGGCGTTGGTGGTCGACATGGTCGGTTCCGTTAAGGATTCGGTGGCGGGTTGAGCGTTGACCGTCAGTACGTCGAGCCCTTGAGGCCGAAGTCGATGCGCGCCTTCCGCTTGGCGGCCTTGCCGGCGTTCTGCCGGCCGTCTTCGTCCTTGGCGTTGCCGAAGTCGTCGCGCATCGTCTTCTGCTCCTGCACGTCGTTCGCGACCGCGGCAGGGCCGGCGACCTGGCCCGCCTCCTCGAAGACGAAGGTGTTCTG
>JAYVRT010001106.1:0-9910 GCA_043776025.1 Archangiaceae bacterium
CGCTCCGAACCCCGCCGCCGCGGGGGACTTCGACCAATCGGGCTGGGGCAGCGCCCAGACCTGCGCGGGGGTGACGCCGGCGTCTTTGAGCGCGGTGAAGATCCGCTTGAGGTTCTTCCGGTAGTCCTGCGGCCCACGGCCCCGGACGAGATCGTTGGCGCCGATCGCGATCGTCACATGGGTGGGGTGGAAGGTCTTGAGCGCCGGCAGCTCGTCGTCGATCAGCTCCTGCGTCGAGTAGCCGTTGACCGCGACGTTCGCAAGCACGAGGTGGACACCCCGCTTGTGGGCCAGCACCGACACCCGCGCGGGGAAGGCCTCCGCTTCGCTGGACCCGGTCCCGATGGTGAAGGAGTCCCCGAGCGCGAGGTAGCGCACCTCGCCCGCGTTCGTCGAAGTGGCGAGGAGAAGTGAGAAAATAAATGCGCAGCGCCGCTTCACGTCGAACCCCCGGGGGCGGTGTCCTACCTCTTGTGATTGAATAACCGCGCCGGCCGGACGTCTCTTTTACGTCCCACGCAAGGAGTGGTTCCACATGCTCCGCCGCTTCAGTGTCGTTCTCGCAGGTTGCGCCTTCCTCGCTTCATTTGCGGCCGAAGCCCGGTTCGGAAAAGGTGGATCCCGAGGCTCTTCATCTTCTTCATCGGGCTCGCACTCCCACGGCTCGGGGCCAGCCGGGAGCAGCAGTGGGGGCTCCAGCGGCTCGGGGTACGGCGGTGGCTACGGCTACCGGCCCCATTGGTCGCTCGGCTTTGGCTTCGTGCCCGCCTACCGCTACTACGGGTACGGCTATGGGTATGGCTACGGGGCAGCCTCCGCTGGAGCGGTCGCCGTCACCAACGAGCCGCCGCCGCCGCCGGAGAATCCGATCCGCGTCAGCGCCGGCGTCGAGGCGCAGGGGTACCTCAGTGGCTTCACCCTTGGCGTCGCCGCGGGGCTCGAGGGTGATCGCTGGGGCTTCACCGCCAGCGGCCAGAACATCATGGTGAGGAAGGACGACGGGACGCGCGGGTTCGACAACCTGCAGGTCGTCAACGCCCACCTCACCTTCGCGTTTCTCTCGGGTCAGTACGGCAAGCTCCGGGTCGAAGGCGGCGCCGACGCGGTGTTCGCTCCGCAGTTGATCGTCGTCGGGCCGACGGTGGGGCTCTCGTCGGTGGTCTGGGTCGGAGGGCCTTTCGCGCTCGAGGGCTCGCTGATGGTGACGCCGTACCCGTTCACCCAGGTCGACGGGAAGATCGGCGCCGCGCTCGGTGTCGGCCCCGTCGGCTTCCGGGCCGGCTTCCGGGCACAGCTGCTCAACGATCAAGGCCGCCTCGACGGGGTCGCGCACCAGGACCTGTTCCTCGGCCCGTACGTCGGGGTTGCGGTCGTCCTCTGAAAGGCTAAGTGGAGCCGGGTGTCGATCGTCGAACGCGACTACGTGATGCGGCTGGTGAAGCAGCTCGCGGAGCTGTTCGCGCGGGCGCTGAACCTGAAGCTGGCGAAGAAGCACGAAGAAGCGGCCGAGGTGATCGAGGCCGGCTGCCTGACGCTCTTCGGCATCGACTGGCGGACGCTGTCGTGGGCGGACTCCGCTTCGGCGGCCCAGCTGCTCAAAGAGCCGGCCCGGATCCGCGCCTTCGCCGCGCTGCTCGAGCAGCGGGCCGAGCTCCACGAGGCCGCGGGCGAGCCTGCCGAGGCGCGCTCGAAGTGGCAGCACGCGTTCGAGATGTACCGCGAGGCCGGTGACAGCCCCGAGGCACGCGCGGGGGCGGAGCGCACCGGCTTGAAGATCGACGTGCTCCTGCTGCCGGCGAAGTATCGCTAGACCGCGATCCCGACCCGGGCAGCGACCTCGGGGCGGCGCAGCTTCCAGATCACGCCGTCGACCCAGTAGTGCGAGAGCGTCAGGGTGATCCAGACGACTCCGCCCCAGGTGTACGCGTCCCAGCCTTTGCCCTGCGTGATGAACGCGCCGAGGTAGACCACGCCGTAGACGAGGCCGGCGAGCGCGAGGAGGAACGCGAAGTACATCGCCCCGCGGGCGTAGCCGGGCTGGCCGAGCCAGCTGACGATCCGGGCGTCGGGGTCGACGCCGGCCTTCCAGGTGGTGCGGTGGTAGTGGCGGACGATCCCCAGGTACTGAAACCCGTGCCAGCACGCGGCGGCGGCGAACGCCGAGGTGTCGTCGGTGGTGATGAACCGGAACGGGACGAAGAAGCCAATCACCGCGCAGCCGAGGAACGCCGTCCGCAGGTAGGAAGCCTTCGCCCAGCTCTGGTGGCGGTTGCGGAACCGCTCGAAGACGTAGACGGCGAAGAGGAACGCGATCGGCCCGAGCAGCCCCTCGACGAGCGGCCCCGGCAGCGCGACGTAGAGCACCTCGGTGCCGAAGAGCTGGCGCGGGCCGGTGTAGATGCGGTGCAGCAGGCACCAGAGGACGAAGATCAGCAGCAGCGGCTTCTCGATCCGCATCGCGATTGAGGACTCAGGCTCACCGGACTTGCGCTGGTAGATCCGCAAGATCCCCCAGTTCTGCGCGACGAAGTGCCAGGTGGCCCAATAAAGGATCGCCGAGTTGAGGATGCGGGTGCCGAGCGGGCCGAGGAACACGGTGGCAAAGACGACGAACGCCGCGATCATCAGCGGCACGCCGACGAGGAGGAAGGGTCGGCCTTTCCACTCCCGCGGGTCGAAGTAGACGCGGGACCAGGTGGAGATCAGGTGCGGGCCGTTCGAGACCACCGCGACCGTGGCGAGGATGTAGAAGCCAGAGACGTGCAGCACCGTGGCGCAGAACCACGCGATCAGCACCGCCGACACGCTGAGGTAGAAGAAAAGGAAGTCCTTGCCCGGCGAGGCGATGAACAAGGAGCGCGGCGGTGCGATGTCAGCGGTACTCATGCGGCAGACCGGCGTCTATACCAAGGTCCCGATGATTCCTACCCGCCTCGTCCTGCTGCGGCCACGAAACGCCGACAACCTCGGGGCGATCGCCCGCGCGATGAAGAACTTCGGCCTGGCTGACTGGGTCGTGGTCTCGCCGAACCCCCAGCTCCTCGAGGCGCCGGGGATGCACCGGCTGGCGGTGAAGTCGGGCGAGCTGCTGGAGACGGTGCGACGGGTGGAGACGCTCGAGGAGGCGGTGGCCGACTGCACCTGGGTGGTGGGGACAACGATGCGCTCCGTCGAGGGGCGGCGACGGCTGTTTCCGCAAGAGGTCGCCCAGCAGGCGGTCGAGCGCGGTGAACGGTTCGCGCTGGTCTTCGGTGACGAGCGGAGCGGGCTGACCAACGAGGACCTCGCACAGTGCCACGCGCTGTCGCTGATCCCCACCGCCGATGAGCAGCCGTCGCTGAACCTGTCGCAGGCGGTGGTGGTCTATGCCCACGCGCTGTTCGAGGCGGAGCGCGGCCGGGCGGTCGCCGGCAGACCGCCTCCTGGGCCGGCGCTGGCGGACGACGCAACGTTGCGCGCGCTCAGAGGGACGCTGGGCGAGACGCTGACCTCGGCCGGATTTCTCCAGGACGAAGGCCGCACCGGGTTGGACGAGCTGATGGGGACGCTGCTGCGCGCCCACCCGACGCGCCGCGAAGCCGGCCTGTGGATGGCGGCGCTGAAGTCCTGCGCCAAAGCGCTCGCTGCCGGGTGAGCGCCGCTTTACGCCCCGCGCTGCTGGGCCGATGATGCGCCGGTGCGTCGTCTCCTGGTGCTGTTCCTCCTCGGCGGGCTGGTGTCCGGATGCAACTGCCAGGGCGGCGGCCAACCCGACGGCGGGCCAGGCGGCGGGACCGGTGGCGCGGGCGGCGGCGGCGGAACCGGGGGCGGGGTCGCCAGCGGCCGCTGTGAGACGGAGCTCGAGCGCTACAAGACGGCCGCGACCGGCACGGTGAAGGTGAAGCAGGTCGCGGACTCGACTGACCTGATCGGCGGCCCCGCCGCGTACGGCAAGGTCGGCGACTGGCTGCTGCAGAACGAGAAGATCCGCGTCATCGTGCAGGGCTTCGACCGCCACATCGGCCCCCAGCCGTACGGCGGGACGATCCTCGACGCCGATTTGGTGCGTCCCGCGGGCGAGCCCGGCCAGGATCAGTTCGGAGAGACGGGGCTGCTCTACAACTTCGGCCGCACCCTCGACCCAGCGAAGTTCGAGGTGCTCTCCGACGGCAGCGACGGCAGGGCGGTGGTGCTGGCGGTGACCGGGCTGGACGCTCCGAATGACTACCTGTCGATCCGCAACCAGCTGCGGAACATGGTCGGCAGCCTTCCGGTCACCGACCCGTACGTCGCGGTGCCGATCAAGGTGACGAACTACTTCATCCTCAATCCCGGCGAGCAGCGGGTGCGCTTCATCTCCGCGCTCTGCAACACCAGCCTGACCCAGGAGACCGTGCTCGCGGTGGGAGACCTCACCGACCCCGGCGCGGTCGTCGAGCTCTTCAACCCCCAGGCCTGCACCGCTGGGTTTGGCTACGGCGGCTTCTGCTTCGGCCTCGATCGGATGAACTGGTTCGGCTACCAGGGCAAGGGGGTCGCTTACGGCTACGCGCCGTACAAGGCCGGCTCGCCGACCCAGCCCGAGGCACAGAACGCGATCCTCACCGTCGCGGGGATCACCGGGTCGATCATCGGCACGCCGGGGCTCAACGGGCTGCTCACCTGGTTCGACTCGACCAAGACGAGCTGGGACGGCGAGCTGCGAATTCCGCCCGAGGGGATCGGCGTGTTCGCGCGCGACTTCGTCATCGGCAAGGACCTCGGCGAGGTGAACAACCTGATCGAGACCAGCCGCGCGGCGATCACCGGGGGGAGCAACGGCGACGTCGAGATCACCGTCACCTCCAACGGCACGCCCCTGGCCGACGCGCGGGTCACCTTCGAGAGCACCAACGGCAACGTCGTCTTCATCACCGGCGCCGACGGAAAGGCGCACGGGACGCTTCAGGTCCGCTCGTGGAACGCGTCGGCGTGGACGCCCGGCCGAATCCCCTCGGCGAAGAAGCCGGTGACGATCGCCGCGGCGCTCCCCGCGACGGTGGCGTTCGACCTGGTGACGCCGAAGAAGCTCACCGTCAACGTGCGCGAGGCCAACGGCGCGGCGATGCCGGCCCGGGTGACCGTCGCCTGCGTCAACGGCCCCTGCCCCACTCCCCACCGTGCGCTGGTGCTCTACGGCGACACGCTCAAGGACCCGATGCCGGACAACGTCCAGGCAGTGGCGTTCGTCGGCGCCGCGGGGACGGCCACCCTCGAGCTGCCCCCGAACCAGTACCTCGTCCTCGTCAGCCGGGGGCCGGAGTACTCCGTCTTCCCCAACACCTACCCCGCCGTCCCCGGGGCCGCCGTCGACCTGCGCACCGCGGACGGCACGGTGAACGCGGTGCTGGCGCGGGTGATCGACACCACCGGGTGGATGAGCGCGGACTTCCACGTCCACGCGGTGAGCAGTCCGGACAGCATCGTCGACAACACCACCCGGGTGAGCGGGTTCGCCGCCGACGGCTTCGACGTAATCGTCAGCACCGACCACGACTTCGTCACCGACTTCGCGCCGGTGATCTCCGCCGCCGGCCTCGGGCCGTTTCTTTCGACGATCGCCGGCGAAGAGATCTCGACGATGGACTGGGGCCACTACAACTTCTTCCCGATCACCCCGGACATGACGGATCTGATCACCCACGGCGCCGTCGACTGGGCCGGCGGGCGCGGGCCGACGCTGAGCCCTGCCCTGCTCTTCGCGCAGGGCCGCCAGCTGGGCGTGAAGACGATTCAGTTCAACCACCCCCGCGGCTTCCTCGGGGGCCTGACCCACCTGCGGGCCGACACCGACACCTTCGCCAGCCATGCTCCGGCGGAGTCGTTTCGGATGGCGCCCGCCGCTGGGGCGACGAGCACCGACACCAAGCTGCTCAGCCAGGACTTCAACGCGATGGAGGTCCTCAACAACGGCGAGGACGAGCTCGACGCGACCTCGCTGTCGGCGAGGGCCCGGATGAACGACTGGATGACGCTGGTGTCTCGCGGGGTGCTGATCGCCGCCACCGGCACCAGCGACACCCACTACCGGGCGATGACCACCGGCTGGCGGACCTTCGTCGAGATGGGCGTCGATGCGCCCGCGCAGTTCGACGCTGCGTTGATGGCGGCCCGGGTCAACGCGATGCGGGCGATCGTCACCAACGGCCCGTTCGTGAAGATCTCCGCGTACCGCGTCGACGCCGGCGGCGCCCAGGTGACCCCCTCGATCGGCCCCGGTGGCACCGTCGCCCAGGACGCGCGCGGACTCGGCGTCACCGTTGACGTGCAGGTCCCGGAGTACCTCGACGTCACCCGCGTCGAGCTCTACCTCCATCGCCCCGAGGATGACCTCGCCTGCCCGATCGACGGGCTCTCGCCCCGCGCCGCCACCACCCGCGTCGCCTGCGACGGCGTCTCCAACTCCAACTGGCCCGCTTCGGGGATTTCGGCCTCGCAGACGATCGCGCTCAACGCGTCGGATCTGCAGACGGTCACCACCGACAGCGGCGTCACCTACCGCCGCTACCGCCGCCAGGTGACGTTCCGCCTGCCCGCGCCGACCACCGACAACTGGGTGGTGGCGATGGTCTACGGCACCCGCAGCCTGTTTCCGTTGAACTTCAACGCCCCGGGCAGCAGCGGCAGCGTGACGCCGACGACGCCGTTCGCGCTCACCAACCCGATCTTCATCGACGCCGATGGCAACGGCTACGACAAGCCGCCGTTCAAGCCGAGCGGCGCGACGAAGCGGCTGACGCCGGGGCACGCGCTCGAGCGGCCGGTGGCGCCTCCGCAGACGATGGAAGAGCTGCTGGCCCGGTGGGGCGCGTTCGTCGGCACCCGTTAACCGTGCCTTGCCTTTCCGCGCACGGTGGGCCATACGCGGCCTCGATTTTCAGCCCTTTGACGAGCAAATTCGAGGAGGTGAACCAGCTCAATGACGACCATTCGCGTGAAGGACGGCGAGTCGATTGAAGGAGCGCTCAAGCGCTTCAAGAAGGCCACCGAGAAGGCAGGCATTCTTTCCGAGATTCGCAAGCGTGAGCATTACGAGAAGCCCTCGGTGAAGAAGAAGAAGAAGGCCCTCGCGGCCAAGAAGCGTGCAGTGAAGAAGCTGCGCAAGAACTTCTAAGGCAAGTCAGTGACAGAGGGAGGTTGGCGTCTGTGGCCAGCCTCCCCCTTTTTCTTTCGTCCAACGGAGAACCCCAGATGCCCACCCTCAAAGAGCGCCTCGTCGAAGACATCAAAGACGCGATGCGCGCCAAGGACGAGATCAAGCTCAACACCCTGCGGGCGATGAAGAGCGCGATCAAATACAAGGAGGTCGAGCCGGGGGCGAAGGAGCTCGACGACGCGGGCTGCATTCCGGTGCTGGTGACGATGGTGAAGCAGCGGCGCGACTCGGTGGAGCAGTTTCGGGCCGGCAAGCGCGACGATCTCGCGGACAAGGAAGAGAAGGAGATCGCGGTGATCCACAGCTACCTGCCCCAGCAGCTGTCGGCGGCGGAGCTCTCGGCCGAGGTGAGCAAGGCGATCACCGAGGCCGGCGCGAAGAGCGCCAAGGACATGGGCGCGGTGATGAAGGTCGTCTCTCCCCGCCTGAAGGGCAAGGCCGAGGGGAAGGCGATCAACGACGAAGTGAAGGCCCAGCTGGCGAAGCTTTCTTGAGTTTGCTTGTGGGTCGGCCGAGCGTTAAGGGCCCGATCCTCTAAGTGATTCCCGATTCGAAGATCGACGAGATCCGCGAGCGGATTGATCTCGTCGCGTTGATGGCCCGCCACGGCGTCGAGCTGAAGAAGTCGGGGCGAAGCTTCAAGGGCTGCTGCCCGTTTCACCAGGAGAAGACCCCCTCGTTCCACGTCTGGCCCGAGGAGAAGCGCTTCAAGTGCTTCGGCTGCCAGGCGGGCGGCGATGCGTTCAGCTTCCTCCAGCGGCTGTTCGGCAAGACCTTCCTCGACACGGTGCGCGACCTGGCGAAGGACGCTGGCGTCGATCTCGACGAGGCGGTGGATCCGGCGCTGAAGGAGAAGGCGCAGATCAAGGACGCGACCGACGTCGCCGCCGAGCACTTCAAGGCGCGGCTGTGGGACCCGGTGGTCGGAAAGCGGGCGCGTGAGTACCTCGCCAGCCGCGGCGTGACCGAGGACGTCGCCCGCGCGTTCGGGCTGGGGTGGGCGCCTCTGGCGTGGACGGAGCTCGCCGACAAGCTGCGCGAGCGGGGGATGATCGTCCCCGGCGAGAAGGCGGGGCTGATCTCGGTCCGCCAGAGCGGCGGCCACTACGACATGTTCCGCGGGCGGCTGATCATCCCGATCCGTTCCCCCGAGGGGCGGACGATCGCGTTCGGCGGGCGGCTGCTCGAGGGCGACGACGGGCCGAAGTACCTCAACTCCCGGGAATCGAAGCTCTACAACAAGAGCGACACCCTCTACGGGCTCGACCAGGCACGCGACGAGATCCGCAAGAAGAAGTCGGTGGTGCTCTGCGAGGGGTACTTCGACTGCATCGGGCTGCACCAGGCGGGGGTGAAGCAGGCGGTCGCGCTCTGCTCCACCGCGCTCACCGCCGGGCACATGACGGTGCTGGCGCGGGCCGAGGCGAAGGAGTTGGTGCTGCTGCTCGACGGCGACGAGGCGGGACGCAAGGCGGTCGAGCGGCTGGCGGGGCCAATCCTCGCTGCCGGCGGCTCGGCGCGGGTGGCGGCGCTGCCGGACGGCGAAGATCCCGACACCTGGGCGCGCAAGGTCGGGGCGGACGCGGTGGCGAAGTTGATCGAGAAGGCGCCGACGCTGACCCAGTACCTGTTCGCGACGATCCTCCCCAACGGGCCGGCCTCGAGCTTCGAGGCGAAGATGGGCGCGCTGGAGCGGATCAAGCCGATCGCCACCGGCCTCGCGGTGGGGCTGATGCGCTCCGCGTTCTTCGGCGCGCTCTCTGCCCACATGGGCCTGCCGGCCTCGGAGCTCGAGGCGCAGCTGAAGGGAAAGGCGTCCCTGGTCAAAGCGGTGCCCAAGCCTCTGGCGAAGGTGGACGAGAAGCCGCCCGAGCAGTGGGAAGCCCTCTTCGCGGTGGCGGTGATGCGCGACATCCGGCTGCTCAACAAGGACCAGTTCCGCGCCGCCGACGAGCTCAAACACACCGGCCTGCGAAACCTGGTGGCCGCGCTCGCCTCGGGGCACTCGAAGGAGGACGCCCTCTACGAGGCAAGCGATCCGGTCAAGCGGACGTTAGAGGAGCAGGCGCTGCTGAAGTCGCTCCCAGAGGACGAACAGGCGCTGGAACAGGCCTTCGTCACGGTTTGTCGAAGGCTGAAGTTGAGGGGCCTCGAGGAGCAGTTGACCCGCCTTTCCCGGGAGTTGGCCCAATCGGGCTCCGGATCAGAGCTGACGGACGAGGCGCGGGAGCTGTTGGCCCAGCAGGGCCAGCTGTTGGCGCTCAAGCGCCAGATTCAGGGCCAAAAAGCCTGAGCGAAGAATTGATGTTGTCGACAGTTGTGGAGTAACAGCCGCAGGTTCCAGTGACGCAGTACTCAATCTGAACACCCAGGCGGACGACATTCCCATGCCCACCAAGAGCACCAAGGCGAGCAAGGCTCTCTCCAAGAAGGACAAAGAGCTGAAGAAGAAGAAGAAGGGCGCGGAGCGCGAGGAGAAAGCGCGCGTCAAGGCGCAGAACGAGGCGCGCCTCGCCGCCGACGCGAAGGCCTACGCCGACGCCCAGGACGCCGCCGCGATCGCCCGCGAGAAGTTGAAGAAGATGGGCAAGGGCAAGGGCGAGGTCGACTCCACCGACATCGAGGAGCAGGCCGATGCGGCCGCCGCCGACGTCGACGTCAACCTCGACGCCGAGAAGGACGTGGTCGAAGAGGAGCCGATCGGCGACCGCAAAGAGGTCAAGGACCTGATCGAGG
>JAYVRT010001107.1:0-2933 GCA_043776025.1 Archangiaceae bacterium
GTTCACTTCGGGCACCTTCGCGTCCGGTGGCACATGGCCCTCGACGTACTCGGCCTCTTCGATCGCCTTGACGTTGTCGAGCGCCGCGCGGGCCTTGCCGACGTCGAGGTCGCCTTCCCACTTCGAGACCACCACCGCCGCGACGCCGTTGCCGATGAGGTTGGTGATCGCCCGCGCCTCGGACATGAAGCGATCGACGCCGAGAAGCAGCGCCAGCCCGGCGACGGGGATGTTGCCCACCGCCGACAGCGTGGCCGCGAGGGTGATGAAGCCTCCGCCGGTCACGGCGGCCGCGCCCTTGGAGGTCAGCAGCAGCACCGCGAGGATCGTCAGTTCCTGTGTCAAGGTGACGTGGGTGTTGGTCGCCTGGGCGATGAAGAGCGTCGCCAGCGTCAGGTAGATCGACGTCCCGTCGAGGTTGAACGAGTACCCCATCGGGATCACCAGCCCGACCACCGGCTGGGAGCACCCGAGCTTCTGCATCTTGTTCATCATCCGCGGCAGCGCCGACTCGGACGACGAGGTGCCGAGGACGATCAGGATCTCCTCGCGCAGGTAGCGGAGGAACTTGAAGAGGTTCAGGCCCGCCCACCGGAGCACCAGCCCGAGGACGACGACGACGAAGAGCGCGCTGGTGACGTAGAAGGTCGCGACCAGCTCGCCGAGGCTGAGCAGGGTGCGGATCCCGAACTTGCCGACGGTGAACGCCATCGCCCCAAAGGCGCCGATCGGCGCGAAGCGCATCACGATCGCCACGATCTGAAACAGCACCTGGGTCAGATCCTCGAGCCAGTGCAGCATCCGGGCGCCCTTCTCTTTGAGCCCCGCGAGCGCGATCCCGAAGAGGATCGCGAAGAAGAGCACCTGGAGGATCTCCCCCTTGGCGAAGGCGTCGACGACCGTCTCGGGGATGACGTTGAGGATGAACTCGGCGGTGCTGTGGTGCTGCTCCGCGGTCCGCGTGTACCCACTGATTCCGCTGGTATCGATCTTCGAGACGTCGACGTTCATCCCGTCGCCAGGCGCGATCACCTTGCCAACCACCAGCCCGATCAACAGGGCGAGGGTGCTCAGCACCTCGAAGTACACCAGGGACTTGAGCCCCACCCGGCCGACCTTCTTCAGGTCGCCCATCTTCGCGATCCCGGTCACCACCGTCGCGAAGACGATCGGGGCGATCAGCATCTTCACCGCCCGGATGAACCCGTCGCCGAGCGGCTTCAGCGCCGCGCCGGTGTCGGGGAACAGGTACCCGAGCAGCGCGCCCGCGGCGACCGCGAGCAAGACCTGCAGGTACAGGCTGTGGCGGAGCTTGCTCAGCACCCCGCCGGTCTAGCACGGTGAACTAGAACTTCTTGAGGTTGCCGATGCGCCGCAGCAGCAGCGGGTGCGTCAGGTTCTTCTCCGCCTTCTTCGACAGCTTATCGGAGCAGACCAGCTGGGCCTGGGCGAGCAGCGCCGCGTCGTTGATGTACCCGAGCAGCTGCGGGCCGACGGTGAGCAGGGTCACTCCGTGCACCGCGATGTCCGGGTTGCCGACGAGCGCCGACGCGACGTTGTCGCAGGTGAGCTCATCCGCGCGGGACAGCGGCTTGAACGCCGCGCGGAGCATCCCGCGGACGACGCCGGTGTGCCCCAAGGCGACGTGGGCGAGCTCATGGCCGACGACGAAGCCGAGCGCGTGCGGGTCGCGGCTCTGCAGCGCACCCCAGACGACGTCGTCGGTGAGGAGGATCAGGTCGCGCTTGCCGAGCTTCACCGCGAAGCCGTTCTGGGTGCTCTCCTCGACGATGTAGACCTCGGGGACTTCCTTCAGGCCCAACCGCCCGGCGAACTGCTCGACCACCGCGTACAGCTGCGGCAGCTGCTCCGGGCCGACGTGGACCCCCGAGCCGCGGATCAGCGCCCGCACCCGGCGCGCCTGAAAGCGGTTGATGATCAGCGCGATCGGGATCAGCAGCAGCGCCGCGCCCATCGAGCTCAGCGTCGCCATCAGCAGGCCGACCGCCAACGCCCCGTAGCCGAGGAAGGTGTACCGCCGGGTGCTCGAGGCGACGTGCTCGGCCGGCGTCACCGCGTCCGAGGGGAAGCTCAACGAGGGGATCCGCTGCGCGCCCGCGTGCTGCGAGGTCTGGGGTGGCGGCATGGGAATCGGGAGGCTGACGGCGCGCGGGGGGTAGGTTTGCATCCCTGCCTGACCCTGGCGGAACGATGCGGGTGCAAATAAAGGCGATCACCCCACCGCATCGAGCGCGCAGGACGCCGCCCCGGCGACGGCCGCGGTCACCATCGCCGGCGCGGCAAACAACATCCCGGTGCCGAAGAGCGTGCCAAGCTCGGGTGCACCGTGGAACGCGGCGAGGCCGATCACGATCGAAGAGATCGGCCCGACGAGGATGCAGGCGAAGAGCCAGCGGTAGGCCGTGCGTGCCCACAGCCGCTCAGCGCGGGTCCCCTTGCGGCCGACCGCCACGCAGAGGGCGGCGAGCGCATGGGCGGTGCCGATCCAGAACGGCAGGCAGAGCAACCCGCTCGAGAAGGTCCCGCGGGTTAACGCCACCGCCCAGGGGGCATTCCAGGCCAGCGACAGCAGCGCCACGACTCCGACGGCGATCGACCCCACCCGGCGGCCGTGCCCCAGCTTCAGCAGCCTCAGATCGTCGGGGTGGATCTCCAACGCCCACGGGTAGCCGAGCTCGAGCAGGGCCGCGGCCACCGCCTTGCGGCACGGCACGCCGTCAGCGCTGTACAGACCGTCGAGCGCTCTGCCGTCGAGCAGCCCATGGAGCAGGTCGCGCGTCCTGCGGCGATCCGGGTCGGCGACGGCCGCCCTGAGCACCGCCGGAAGCCGGCGCGCGGCGTCGGCGCCGTACTGCCGGTCGGCGATCTCACTGACCACCTCGCGGACGGCTTCCCGCGGATCTTTGGCTTCG
>JAYVRT010001108.1:0-9882 GCA_043776025.1 Archangiaceae bacterium
GACTCGTCGAGCGTGATCTTCCCCTGGCGCAGCGCCTGCTCGGTGTGGCGGCGCACCTTCGCGACCAGATCGTCCTTGTTGTAGCTGACGTAGTTGAGCACTTCGGTGACGTTGTTCCCCTCGACCACGTGGTCGATCAGGTAGCCGCCGCCCGGCGCAAGCGAGACCTGCACTGCGTGGGTGTCGCCGAACAGGTTGTGGAGATCGCCGAGGATCTCCTGGTACGCGCCGACGAGGAAGATCCCGATGTAGTACTCCTCGTCGTTGAGCGCGTGCAGCTCGAGTTGGTCCTTCACTTCGCGCTTGTCGATGAAGTGCTCGATCTTCCCGTCGGAGTCGCAGGTGATGTCCGCCAGCACCGCGCGCCGCGCCGGGGCTTCGGCCAACCGGTGAATCGGCATCACCGGGAAGAGCTGATCGATCGCCCACGAGTCGGGCAGCGACTGGAACACCGAGAAGTTGCAGAAGTAGGTGTCGGCGAGCGCGCGGTCGAGCACCTCGAGCTCCTCGGGCAGTTCCCCGCTCTCCCGCGCCAGCCGCATCGTCTTGTGGCAGATGGCCCAGTAGAGGTTCTCCGCGACCACCCGTTCTTCGAGCGTCAGGTGACCCAGAGAGAAGAGCGTCAGGCTCTCTTCCTTGTACTCCGAGGCGTCGTGGTAGGCCTCGATCAGGTTCTTCCGGGTGAGATCGCGGTGGGTCGCCCAGAGGTTCTTCACCACCTGGGGTGACGCGTCGGGCAGCTGGTCTGGTACGCCTTCTCCGCCGAACTCGCTGCTGCCGAGCACTTCGGTCACCAGCACCGCGTGGTGCGCGACGATCGCCCGGCCGCTCTCGCTGACGAGGATCGGGTGGGGGATCCGCGCCAGGTCGCACGCTTCCATCACGCTGAAGACCACGTCGTTCGCGTACTCCTCGGTGGTGTAGTTCATCGAGGAGGCGAAGTTGGTCTGTGAGCCGTCGTAGTCGACGCCGAGGCCGCCGCCGACGTCGAGGTACTTCAGCGGGGCGCCCATGCGCGCCACCTCGACGTAGAAGCGGCCGACCTCGCGCAGCGCGTCCTTGACGTTGCGGATGTTGGAGATCTGGCTGCCGAGGTGGAAGTGGAGCAGCTCGAAGCAGTCGGTGAGCCCCGCTTCGCGCAGGAACCCGATCGCCGACATCAGCTCGGAGGACGAGAGGCCGAACTTGCTCCGGTCACCGCCCGAGGCCTCCCACTTGCCGGCGCCGCGCGAAGACAGGCGCACCCGCATCCCAATGCGCGGGGCGATGCCGGTGCGGCGGCTGACCTCGGCGATCAGCGCCAGCTCGGTGGGCTTCTCGACCACCATCACCACCTTGCGGCCGAGCTTGCTCGCGTAGAGCGCGGTCTCGACGTACTCCTCGTCCTTGTAGCCGTTGCAGATGATCAGCGCGTTCTCGTCTTCGACCAGCGCCATCACCGCCAGCAGTTCGGGCTTGCTGCCAGCCTCGAGCCCGTAGCCGTAGATCTTGCCGGCGTCGACGATCTGCTCGACGACGTAGCGGTGCTGATTGACCTTGATCGGGTAGACGCCGCTGTAGGTGCCCTTGTAGTTGTGCTCGGCGATCGCCTTCTTGAACGCCTCGTTGAGGTGCACCACCCGGTGGCGGAGCACGTCGGTGAAACGGATCAGCAGCGGGGGGACGATGCCGCGGCGGCGCACTTCGTCGATCAGTTCCTTCAGGTCGAACGACGGCGTCTCCGGCCCGCCGGGGTGGACCATCACGTTGCCCTTCTCGTTGATCCCGAAGTACCCGGCCCCCCACTGGCGGATCGAATACGTCTCGAGAGCGTCAGCAATCGTCCAGCGCTTCTGACCGGCAGTGTTGGTCGCCATTGAGGCGCGCAACTATAGGGAAAGCGGGGGCTGATCCACCACTGATCACTCGAGGTCGGCGATCCGCGAAATTCGCCGCATCGCGGTCGGGTCCTGCAGCAGCTCGAGCACCCCGTTGTTCCCCAGGATCCCGCGGGTGTCTCCGGTGGCGAGCGCCCTCTTGAAGTCCCCGTTGCCCAACAAGGAGACGAACCGCGGGTCCCTGGCCAGCTTCTGGAAGTCCTCGTTGTCCTTGAAGCGGCCGAGCTTCTTCGGGTCGCTCTGCAGCTTCGCCACCGAGATCACGTCCTTGATGCCCGAGAACTGCGACAGCTCGAAGAGGTTGTAGTCGCGCGCCAGCTTGAAGGTGATCGAGTCCTTCGGCACGAAGCCGAAGTGCTTGCCCTGCAGGGTGATGTTGTCTTCGATGAACGAGGCGGCGCAGGCCACCACCCAGGTCAGCGCCGCGACCTTGGCGCCGCCGATGAGGAAGCCGAAGACCCGGTCGGCGGTGCGGTTCTGGGGATCTTTTCCCGCGAGGATCCGCCGCAGCACCAGGGTGAGGATGAAGCGCACGAAGACGAAGACGGCGATGAAGGCGGCGAAGGTGGCGAACACCGTGCCGACCACCAGCGAAGCATGCAGCAGCTTCGCCGCCCCCGACCCGAAGAAGTCTCCCGCGGGCCGGGCGAGGAACCAGGCGCCGACGCCGGCGATCGTCTGGGCGATCTGCCGGGCTGCACCTTGAAAGGCTCCCCAGAGCGCGAACAGCAACACCAGCCCCAACAGCGTCAGGTCGAGCGTCACTTGATCTTGAACTGATCGCCCTTGGCCTTCCACGCGGCGGCCAGCTTGTCGTCGACCTTGAGTAGCTCGGCCTTGTAGCGCGCGTTGCCCGGCTCGTAGGTCATCGCGGTCTTCAGCGAGCGCTGGGCCGCCGCCCAGTTCTCCGAGGCGATCTCCTTGAGGGCGGTGGTGAAGAAGGCGCGGCCCTTGGGGTGGGTTCCAATCTCTTCCTCCGCCGCCTTCTTCACTTCGGCCTTGGTCTCGGCCTCGCTCGTCTCGGTGAAGCGCAGCCGGTTGTTTCGATCGGGCCCGCTGATGTCGGCGACGTACTTGCGGCGCTTCTGATCATCCTTGAGGAAGTAGTAGGCCTCGGTGATCCGTTTGTAGATCGTGCCCAGGTCGGCCTTGGTCGCGTCGTCGGCCAGGTGAAAGAACCGGTCGGGGTGGAAGACGCGGCTCTCCCGATAGAAGGCCTTCTTGATTTCGCCAGGGTTCGCGGCGGCGCCGAGCTTGAGCACTTCAAAGTAGTCGAGGCCGACGATCTGGGCGGCCATCGCCGCCAGCTGCGCGGATTGCGAATGGCTCAGCGCCTCGATCGCGCCCGACGCGGGGATCGGGCCCTGGGAACCAGGAGCGGAAGCGGGGACTGCCGGAGGCGGCCCCGACGGCCGCAGCGGCAACGTCATCCCCGGGGGAGGCGGCCCGACCGGCGGGGTGATCAGCACCTGCCGGTTGGGGCTGGAGGGGCTTGCCTGGGGGGCGACCGGCACCGGCCCGGGGGCACGGGGCGCAACACCGGGAAGCGGTTTGGCCGCCGGCGCTGCGACCGGCGTCGCGCTGACCCGGGGAGCGGCGGGCACCGGGGCGCTCGGGGTGGCGGTGATCCGTGGCCCGGGCGCGGGTGCGGCGACGCTCGGCGCGGTGATCCGCGGCCCGGCCGGCGGCGCGGCCACTGGAAGAGCAGTGATCCTCGGCCCAGGGGGTGGCGGCACCACCTCGGCGGGGGTGATCCGTGGCACGCCCGCTGGTTGCCCGGGGGGGCGGGCCGCGGGGACGGCTGTGCCCCCGAGCCGCGGCGGCGCCTGGGGAGGCCCCGCGGGGCGCTGCGACATCGCTCCTGGGACCGCTGGTCGCGGGTTGCCCGGTGTCGCCGGGCCGGAAGTGGGCGGGCCGGGCGGCTTGCCCCGGTTGTCGGGAGGGTTCGCCATGGTTCAATCAGCCATCGACCGCCGGCAGGTCCTGCTCCTTGTGGCCGGCGAGCTTGGCGTTCTTGTTGAAGTCCGCTGAGGCGCGGATGTCGTCCTCGCTCAGACCGGAGGAGAGGCTGATCGTCGTCGAAGCGCGCTGCCCCGTCTCGACGTCGGTGGCGGCGACGTTGACGATGCCGTTGGAGTCGATCTCGAACGTGACCTCGATCTTCACCTCGCCGCGGTAGCCGATGCGGAAGCCGCCGAACTCGAACTCGCCGAGCATCTCGCACTCGTCGGCGCGGTTCGACTCTCCCTGGTAGACGCGGATCTTCACCTTGTCCTGGCCGTCGCGGCTGGTGGTGAAGGTCTTCGACTTGTCGATCGGGATCGGGGTGTTCTTGTCGATGATCTTCTCGGTGAAGCCGCCGACGGTGCCGATTCGCAGCGCCAGTGGGGTGACGTCGACGAGGAACGTCTCGGTGGATTTGTCGATCAGCGCGTGGGCCTGGAGCGCCGCGCCCATCGCCACCACCTGGTCCGGGTCGACGCCTTCCTTTACCGGCTTGCCGAAGTAGTGCTGCACCGAGTTGCGGACGATCGGCAGCCGGGTGGGCCCGCCGACGAGGATCACCGCGTCGACCTCGGCCGCCGTCATCCGCGCTGACTGCAGCGCCTCGTCGCAGACCTTGAAGGTCCGCTGCACCAGGTCCATCACCATCCGGTTGAAGGCGTCGGTGGTCAGCGTCTGCACCAGGTCGAGCACCTGGCCGTTCGCGTCCTGGCAGATGCCGGCGCAGTGAATCGTCGCCGTGCCCGTTTGCCCGACGTCGATCTTCGCCCGCTCGGAGGCCTCCTTGAGCATCTGGAGGCAGTACTTGTTCTGCCGCAGGTCGAGCTTGGTCCGCTGAAGGAAGTCCTCCGCCAGCCAGGTCATGATCCGATCGTCGAAGTCATCGCCGCCGAGGTAGGTGTCGCCCGCGGTGGCGAGCACCTCGAAGACGTCCTTGCCGATCTCGAGGATCGAGACGTCGAAGGTGCCGCCGCCCAGGTCGTAGACCACCACCCGTTGGTTGACGTCTTTGCCAAAGCCGAAGGCGAGCGCCGCCGCGGTCGGCTCGTTGAGGATCCGCAGGACGTCGAGGCCAGCGATCTTCCCCGCGTCTTTCGTCGCCTGCCGCTGGTTGTCGTTGAAGTAGGCGGGCACCGTGACCACCGCCTTGGTGATCTCGCGGCCCAGGTGGCCCTCGGCGATCGCCTTCATCTCTTTGAGCACCAGCGCGGAGATCTCCGGCAGCGAGAAGGTGCGGTCGCGCACCTGGATTCGCACCGAGTTATTCGAGCCTTCGACGATCTGGTACGGCATCACCGCCTGCGCCTTCTTCACCTCGTCGCTGAAGAAGAACCGGCCGATCAACCGCTTCGCCGAGTACACCGTGTTGTCGGCGTTGGTGATGATGTTCTTCTTCGCCGCGTTGCCCACCAGCACCGAGCCGTCTTCGAGGAACGAGACGACCGACGCGTGCGTCAACTCTCCCCACTCGTTGGGGACGA
Organism: Archangiaceae bacterium; assembly: GCA_043776025.1. Taxonomy (GTDB): domain Bacteria; phylum Myxococcota; class Myxococcia; order Myxococcales; family Myxococcaceae; genus JAYVRT01. Next base: position 5,363 of record JAYVRT010001108.1, read on the forward strand.
CCGTTGGCTTGCCGTCAAGGACGACAGACACACACGAGTAGGAGGTGCCGAGGTCGATCCCCACCGCGATGTCGTCCGCCTTTTCCGCCATGAAGGAGATCCTATCCGTCTCTTCAGCCGTTCTACAGAGTTACGTATGGGAAGGCGCTTGCCGCTGGCCTGTTGAACCCTACAAGCCGCATCATTACACCTAAGCCGTGACTTCCTTCGCCGCCCTCTTTACCTCGGATCCCTTCCTCGTTCGGTGCGAGCTGAGCCGGGTGCGGGACCAGTTCTCGCTGGGTGCACCGGCCGACATCGTCGGCGTCGGAGCGTACGAAGACTCGGTGGTGCTGCTCAAGCGCTACGGGGGCGGCATCCCCCGCACCGATCTGTGGGACGCCCCGGAGACCGACGTCGTCCTCTTCCACTCGCAGCCTGCGACCACCGCCAGCTCCTTCGACGACAACGCCCAGCCCTTCCGGCTGCGCCAGTGGCTCTTCGTCCACGCCGGCGGCGTGGATCAAAGCGAACGGGTGCGCGAACGGCTGGTGACGATGCTCCCCGACTTCCTCCAGCGCGCCGTCCGCGGCACGACGCTGAGCGAGACGATCTTCTTCCTCTTCCTCGCCCAGCTGCGCGACCTGGGGAGAATGGAAGATCCCGCACTGCCCGCTCCGCTGGCGGCCCAGCTGCTGCTCAAGGCGGCCCGCACCGTGGAGCAGGTGTCGTCCGAGGTCGGAGGAACCAGCAAGTCGACGCTGCAGCTGTCCGCCACCAACGGGCGGATCCTGATCGCCGCCCGGCTCGGGGCCCAGCCGATTCACTACAAGCTGCTCGAAGGCGACGCGGTCTGCGAGCGCTGTGAGCTGACCGGCACCGGCAAGGACTCCGAGCCGCTGGTGCGCGATCACCGGCGCCGCCGCTCGGTGGTGATCGCCACCCGGCCGCTCAACCACGGCTGGGTCGAGGTCGCCGACGGCTCGGCGCTGGCGGTCGATCGCAAGCTGTCGATTCAGGTGCTGCGCGACTGAAGGGGAAAAGGCGCGGTCAGTAGAAGCTCGCCTCGAGCACCAGCACCAGCAGGTTGCAGCAGGCGTGGAGCAGCGCGGCGCCGACCACCGTCCCCGTCTTCTCCCGTAGCCAGCCGAACAGCAGCGCGGGGAAGACGACCCCCAGCCGCCAGAACTCGAAGATCGCCAGGTGGCCGAGCGCGAAGAGCACCGCGGTGAGCCAGAAGGCGCGGCCGAGGCGGGCGCCGAAGATCAGCCGCCCCCGGGGCCAGGCGTCGCGCAGCCGGGTCTGAAGGTAGCCGCGGTAGAAGAACTCCTCGGGGAGCGCGACGACGAACAGCTGGTCGACCACCCACTCCCCGAAGCGCGCCGGCAGCCGGGGGTGAAACTGCCAGTGGCCGGCGTAGGGGGCGAGCAGCTCGCGCCAGATCGCCGGCATGCGGGTCAACAGCTCGGAGAAGCCGAGGTAGCCGGCGGGGAACAACAGGAGGATCACCGCGAAGAGCACCGCGAACAGCTTCAGGTCCTGCCGCCAGGCGCGCAGCGTCACCCCGTAGTCGCGGTAGTCCTCGCCTCGGCGGCGCATCGCCACCAGCGGCAGGTAGAGGAACCCCGCCGTCGCGACCAGCTTCGCGTACCTGGGGAAGACGATGAAGGTGACGATGATCGAAAGGAAGCACAGCGCCCACAGCAGCAGCGCCTCGGCGACCGCGCCCTTCGGGAGCCAGGCGGGCGCCGCCTCGAGGCGCGTCGGCGCCGGGGCCTGGCTCACAGCCCTTTGAGGCGCGCGAGCATCCCGGCACAGTTGTAGTAGGTGAACGACACCTGGGCGGCGATCAGCCGCGAGCCGTTGGCCAGCGTCCCCGGCTTGCCCGGCTCGAGCTTCAGCCCGTCGAGCCTGGTGCCGTTGCGGCTGTTGGCGTCACGCACCGTCCACACCTTTTCCGGGGTCCGCATGAAGACCAGGTGGACCTGGGAGAGCGTGCCGTCGTTGATGATTGCGTCGCACTCCGCCCCTCGGCCGAGCTTCAGCGGGGCCCCATCCGGGCGCGGCTCGAGCGCCAACGCCAGCGCCTCGCCGGCCTTTGCCGGTGTCGGAGTCGTCGACGGCATCAGCAGGTGCGTGGTGCTTGCCGGTGCCTTCCAGGCGCCGGGCTCCCACAGCAGCCAGTCATGCGGGAACGCGCGCGAGAAGGCGTCCTCGTCGGTCGAGCTGAAGCGAAACGACAGCGATGAGAGGAGGTAGCTCTTCACGATTCTTTCAGACGTTGCGCCGTTTCAGCGCCCAATACCGCTGTTGATACCTCAAGTTGAGCGGATCCAGTGTGAGGGCCTCTTCATAGTTTTCGACCGCTTTGGCCAGCTGGTGGTTGTTGTCGTAGGCATTGCCCGACACCGAGAGGACCTGGCCCCGGCCTTCCGCACCGGGGTGGGTCTTGAGGAACTCGGCGCGCACCGACTCGATCTCGGTGACGGTGAGGCCGGCGGCGATGCAGCGGGCGACGCCCTTGAAGTTGCCCCGGTTGGCGTCGAACTCGATCCGCCGGACAGCGGTGCCGAGCACTTCGACCGCGGCGGCGATCTTCGCCAGCGCGGTCTCGACCTGGGCCTTCTGCCCAGTGGAGATTGGCCGGCCACGCAGCGCCTCGAGATCGCGCTTGGCTTCCCGCCCGCGCGCGCGCACCTCGGAGAGCTCGGCGTCGGTCTGCAGCGCCAGCACGACGTAGTGGTCGCCGTTGATCCGTTTGCGGTACTGGCTCAGCACCTGCTCCGCGATCCGGTCGTCGGCGTCGGACTTCGGCGGGGTCGCGGCCTCGTGGGCCGGCAGCCCGGCGACCACGCGCCCAAGCGCGTCCTTCTGCGCCGCGGTGAGCGCGTTGAACTGCACCCCGAAGCCAGGCGACATCCCCCACGCTCTGGCCTGGTCCTTCGTCACGTGGCGCACCACCTCGGCGACGCACTCGAGATCTCCTGCCACCGGGAAGCTGACCTTCACCTTGGAGAAGACCGGGGGCACCGCCCCGTCGGTGCAGAGAAAGCAGCCTCCCTTCGAGATGTCCTGGCACTTGAGCGCGCCCAGTGACTTGCCGTCCATCGAGACGACCCGGGCGTCGAAGCTCGCGGCGTGACGTGCGTGCACCGGCTGGGGCGTCGCGGCGAAGTTGGGCGCGGGGGGAGCCGAGGGCGGGGGAGGCGGCGGTGGAGGCACCGGCGCAGTGATCGCCGGCGGCGGAATCGCAGCGACCATCACCGGTGGAGGCGGCGCAATGACCGGGGCAGGCGGCGGGGCGTTGGCGGCCGGCTGGGCGACCGGTGGCGGCGTCGAGACCGCCCAGGGGTTGGTGGCGGGGGCCGGAGTCCCGCGGGCCGACGCACCGGTGATCGCGGGCTGCGGCGAGCCGATCGGGCCGGGAACCGACGCCACCGACGCCCCGTTGGGCGGGGGGCCGTAGCCGATTGGCCGAGACAGCCAGGGCGCGGGAGAGTTGATCGGGGCCGGCACCGCGGCCACCGCCGCGCCCAGGGGCGGGGTGCCGTAGCCGAACGGTGGCGGGTTCGCCGGCAGCGGCGAGCTCAACGGCGCCGCGGGGGCCGCGACCGGCGGGGTGCTCGGGCCGCTGGGCCGGGGCAGCTGCGGGCTGCCGACCGGCGGCGGCGGGGCGCTCGGGCTGGAGATTGGCGTCACCGCCTGCGAGCGGCTGTTGGCGGTCGAGCCCGGAGGCACCGCGAACTCGAGCGCGGCGGCGAACTCACCGGCGGTCTGAAACCGCGCCTCCATCTTCTTTGCCAGCGCCCGCATGATCGCCGCCGACAGCTCGAGCGGCACCGAGGGGTTCACCTGGTGGGGCGGCGTCGCGATCTTCGTCTGGTGAGCGAGCAGCAGCCCGGTGAGGCCGCCGCCGCTGAACGGCAGCCGGCCGGTGACCAGCAGGTAGGCGATCACTCCCAGCGCGTAGATGTCGGCCCGGCCGTCGATCTTCTCCCCGGTGGTCTGCTCCGGGGCCATGTACTCAGGGGTGCCGACGATCATCCCCACGGCGGTGTTCTCGGCGCCCGACTCGGTGGCGAAGAGCTTGGCGATCCCGAAGTCGAGGATCTTGGCGAAGTTCTCGTTTCGACCGCGCCGGATGAGGAAGATGTTCTCTGGCTTCAAGTCGCGGTGCACCACCCCGTGGGTGTGGGCGGCGTCGAGCGCGTCGCAGACCTGAACGAGGATCGGGACCACCATCTCCGGGGCCAGCGGGCCCTTGACGATGGTGTTGAGCGCTCGGCCTTCGAGCAGCTCCATGATCAGGTAGTACCGGTTCGGCGGTACCACGTTCATGTCGAAGATGTTGACGATGTTCTCGTGGCCGATCAGGTTGACGGCCTTCGCCTCGGCGTAGAAGCGCGCCACGAGGCTGGTGTTGCTCGAGAGGTGATCGTGCAGGATCTTGATCGCCACCTTGCTGCCGATCACCGTCTGCTCGCCGAGGTAGACGGTGCCCATGCCGCCCTTTCCGATCATCTTCACCACCCGGAAGGAGC
>JAYVRT010001109.1:0-9874 GCA_043776025.1 Archangiaceae bacterium
CGAGGCGAGAGCGCCGGCGAGGAGGAGGACGACGAGCGCGAGCCCCGCTCCCGCCGCGGGTGACAACACCGCGCGCGGCGGCGGCCACTGGGCCACCACGAGGAGCTTCGCCGCGGGCGCTACCAGCAGCGCCACGCACACGCCGATGCCCACCGCTCCGAGCCCGAGCACGGTGCCGAACCCGGCGAAGAGCGCGAGGCGTGAGACCCCAAAGGCGCCGAGCGCGATCGCCGCCAGCGCGGGCAGCACCTTCATCGGTCCACCCTCGAGTGTGCGGCTGGCCGCGAGCGCTGCGAGGATCGCCACCACCAGCAGCGCCGGCGCCGAACCCAGGCCGAGGGTGACGCCGAACAGCCGCATCAACCCGATGCACAGCAGCAGCGCCGCGTCGGCGGCGCCGAAGACGAGGACGATCACCGACACCCGGCGGACGAGGACCGCGAGCACCCCGAGCAGCGCGAAGAGCAGCGCCGGCGCGAGCCAGGTCAAGCGCGCCTCGACGCCGCGGGCGATCACCCCGGTGAAGAACGGCGCGCCGAACCAGGCCGCCGCCATCGGGCCGCGCTCTTCGTTGACGACCTTCTCGATCTGCCGGGCGAGCTCGTTGATCGGCCGCCGCGGATCCGCGCGGATCACGATCAGGTAGCCACGCTGATCGCGGCTGATCAGCGAGCCCGACACCTGCAGATTGGAGAGGATCTTCTTCGCCAGCGCCTCGAGCCCGGCCTTGTCGGTGGGGATCGCCGGCACCAGCAGCTCGGTCTCCAGCGAGCCGTCCTCACCCTCGCGGATCGAATCGACGTTGGTGACGCTGCTCACCGCGAGCACCCCCGCGGCTTTGAGCGCGGCGAGCCGGTCGGTGATCTTCTTCACCCGGGTGAGCCCGTCGGCAGTCAGCGGCGCTTCCGGCTCTTCGAGGCCAATCAGCAGCGAGTTGAAGGCGTCGAACCGGCGCGAGAGGTCGAGCCAGGCGATCACCTTCGGGCTCACCTGGGGCAGTTGCTCGGTGGCGTCGGTGGAGAGCTTGAGGCCCGGCGCGACCGCGGCGCTCACCGCGACCAACAGCAACCCCAGGACCATCCAGAAGCGGGACTTCATCTACCGGGGCGCGTCCTTGAACAGGTCCGTCGCGTCCTTCGACAGCGAGGCGCAGCTGTACGTCTCTCCGACGCACCGCAGTTGGTACACCGTGCCCTCGGCCTTGCCGGTGATCGGCGCGGGGGTGAGCAGCAGGGTATTGGTCGCTCCGAGCCCGTTCTCGTTGATCACCGAGGTCAGCGCCCCGGTGATCCACAGGTTGTCGAAGGTCAGCTTCCCTGGCGCGAAGGTCCAGATCGACCGCCGCACCATGTAGCGATCACCCATCGGCGCGAGCACCTGCAACGTCACGCCCGGCTTGGTGTCCTCGTCCTCGTCCCAGACGCGGGGATCGCCGGTGTAGTTGTCCTTCGTCGGCAGGTCCTCGGTGGCCGGCAGGGTGAGGTTCTTCAAGCCCCAGAACCAGAGGATGTTGCTGGCGGCGAACGTGCCGTTGCCCGGCAGGGGAATCTGAATCGGGTACCTGCCGACCGAGGCCTTGAGCGCGTCGGGCACCCGGGTGCGGCCAAGGTCGGTCGCTCCGCCCGAGGTGGAGATCGACGTCTGCTGGTCGCAGAAGCGAAAGGAGAACGACTGCCCGTCAGAGTCGGCGAGGAACAGATCGTTGACGACGATCTTCCACGGCTCGCCCAGCGGGGCGATGGTGCCGTTCTGCACCAGCCGCACCGCCCACTTGCCGTTGAAGCCCGAGCACTTCGGGGTGCCGACGTCGACCACCCGGCCCATGCCCGCGTCGATCACCACCACCGGCGGCGTCGGGTACTGCTCCTCGAGCCGGGCGAGCCCGTCGGACTTCCACCCGCAGCCGCAGCCGAGCAGCGCCACCGCCGTCATGACGCGCGCGCTCAAAACGAGAACCTCGCCTTGAGGAAGACCTGGCTGCGGCCAGCGGCCTTCTGACCGAACTTCGCTTTCGCCGCGTAGTCGAGCGGGTCTTTGGGCACGGTGCTGCCTCCGAAGATGAACGCGCCGGCGATCGCCTCAACGCCGGGGACGATGACCCAGGTCAGCTGGGGGTTGGCGACGTTGGAGAGGTCGTCGAAGTTGAGCACCCCGGCGAGCCTCAAGTTGAGCGCGTCGTTGAGGAACTTCAGCTCCGCCGCGGCGACCGCGTAGTTGTGGACTCCGTAGGCGTCGTTGAACTCGTCGAAGAAGCCGCGGACGTACATCGCGTTGACGTAGAGCCACTTGGTGAAGGTGTAGTCAAAGCCGAGGGTGGCCTTGATGAATGGGGTCGAAGGGACGTTGTTGCTGCCCAGCTCGAGGATCTTCGCGCTGCCCTGGTAGACGCGCATCCCGAAGTCGATCTGCTCGGGGAAGATCACCGCCAGCTCGCCGACGAAGCCGACGTCGAAGAACCACGGGGCGCTGTAGCTGAAGTCGACGCCGGCGACCTGCATCCGCGGGTAGATCGTCTCCGCGACGTAGCTGACGTCGATCTTCCCCGGCTGGGTGACCGAGGGCGTCGAGTTGGCGACCGCGGTGTACGCCACTGGGAAGGTGAAGCGGCCGTAGTAGTAGGACAGCCCGAGGTCGAGCGAGCCGAGCTTGATCTGCGCCCGCAGCGCCGCCTGGGCGTCGGCGATCCCGTTGCTCGGCATCACCGTCTTCACCTGCGGGTCGGCGAAGTTGAGCGCGCAGGGGTCGATTGACCCGAAGAGGTCGGCGAGCTTCTGGGCGTCGGCCTTGCTCCGCAGCGGAGGCGCCGGGGCGCTGAGCAGGCAGCCCCTGGAGTCGCGGTTGATCGCGAAGCCCAACGTCGCCGAGGGCGGCAGCTGCGAGGGCTTGAAGACCGGGATGAAGACCGCCGAGAACGACACCCGCGCCGAGGGGTAGACGTCGATCTCGATCATCTCGTTGGGGACCTTGCGCGCGTAGTCCATCGGGTCGAAGAAATCGCGCGCATTGAGGTTGTCCACCGGGTTGAAGGTGTCGGCCGAGCCCCAGGTCTGCACCATTCGCCCGACCTTGAGCTCGAGCCACTCGAAGGGCACGTGGCGGATCCCGACGTACGCCTGGTCGAACTGGAGGCTGAAGGGGTCGATCTTGTCGCGGTTCGAAAGCTGGGGGAGCGTCTGGACGTCGGACAGGCCGTAGTAGCGCAGGCGGGCGTCGACCACGGCGATCACCTGGTCGATCGGGGTGATCTCCGAGTGGAGCACCAGGTCGTTGCGGTTGACGGCGAAGTCGTAGCCCTCACCGAGCTTGGCGCCGCGGTAGTTCTCGACGTTGAAGCGAATGTCGCTGCTGACGTTCCCGGACAGCGAGATCTTGTCGAGCCACTCGGGCGCGCCGAACGCGAGCGCCGGCAGCAGCAAGCCGAACCCGAGCAACCCTCTGAACGCCGCGGGGTTCAGTTACTTGCCCCACTGAAGCTGGCGGACGGTGAACAGGTCGTCCTTGAGCCCCTGGTTCACCTTGAAGTCCTTCACCTCCATCTCGGTGCGGTGGCCGCTGCGCGGATCAGAAACGACGATGCTCCTCGCCCGCTGGACGCCGTGGAAGTCGGCGAGGTCGCTGTTGATGAAGCGCTTCACCTCTTCGGCGCCCTTGAAGTAGTGCGTCTCCAGCTGGGGGAAGCCCTTCTTGCCGACCTTGTGCACCACCTTGGTGTACTCGGTGTTCGCGCCGCTCTTGGGGGTCAGCCCAATCCACCAGGCGGTCTCGTCTTCCTTCTCGAAGGCGGCGTTCCAGTCAGCGGCCCAGCTGACCTGCGCCATGTCTTCGCTGGTGAGATCCGAGCCGGCCATTGACTGGTTCATGTTGTGCGCCGCGACCTTGCGGACCTTCTTGAAGCCCGGAAGGTAGACGTGGACGCTGTTGCGATCCTCGACGAGGGTCGACATCCCCTTCATCTCGCCCGAGGTGAACTGGATCATCCGCTTCAGGCCCTTCTGGAACACGGTCATGTCGTACGACTTCTTCGAGGAGTCGACGTCGACGACGGTGATCTTGATCTCCATCTGCTGGTCGGCGAAGTCGTTGATCGTCGCGTCCATCTTGGTGAGGATTTCATTGGGCGACAGCTTCGCCGAGGCGGCCGGAGCGGGTGCGGGTGCAGGGGCCGCAGCGGGGGCGCCCGCGTCTTCCGCGGAGGCGATCGCTCCCACGAGGCACGCAGCCAGGATCAGCAGTCGCTTCATCGGTGATCTCCCCAGGGTGAAAAGCGCTGAGGTCATAGCCGCAAGTGGGGACAGGCCCAAACGAAGAAGCTTGCGGGGTGGCCGGAAGCCCCACCGTGCGGCAGACTGATGCCACGCATGAAGGGGCTCTGGCTGGCGGCGGCGGCGGTCCTGTTGCAAGGGTGCGTGCGCCGCGTCGAGTGCGTCGCCCACGGCGGCCCAGTGTGGTGGCAGCTGCGGACCCAGCACTTTTCGATGCTCACCGACCTGCCACGGGAACAGGCCCACCAGGAGGCGCTGGATCTCGAGGAGCTCCGGCTCGCGGTGCGGTTTGTCTTCCAGCTGGCGAGTGACGGAGACGACTTGACCCAGGTCGTCTACCTCGCCGAGCCCGAGGAGCTCGAAGAGTTCGTCGCGCTCGCCGGGTACGCCCGGTGGGACGAGCCCCCCGAGAGCGGCTACGTCGTCTCGACCTTCGCGCCGCCGAAGAGCTACCGGAAGAGCCACACGATTCCGCACGAACTGGCGCACCGCTTCAGCAAGGACGCGTTCGCCAACGCCGTGCCGTGGCTCGAGGAGGGCGTCGCCTCGTACCTCGAGTCGATGCGGATCATCGGGCCCTATGCGCTCTGGGTCGGCGACATCGGCGACCGCTTCGGCTTCAACGGCCGGCTGCGGAGCGTAGAGGAGCTGTGGCCGCTGCCGCCGTTCGCCGAGCTGTCGGGCGCGGAGCAGCAGTTGGCGTACGCCTCGGCGTGGGCCTACGTCCACTACCTGGTGAACCACGAGCCGGCGCGCTGGGCGGCGTTCACCGAGCTGCGGCGCCGGGGCGCCGACTCAAAGGCCGCCTTCGTCGAGGTGTTCCCGCCCTCGGAGTGGGTGGCGCTGCAGGAGCGCGTCGAGGACTACAAGGACAAGGCCGAGTTCACCAAGCAGCGGCTGGAGTTCAAGTACGAGCGGCGCATCCTCGACGAGGCCGAGGTGCCGCCCTGGCAGGTGCACCTGGTGCGCTGGCGGATCGCCAAGGACTGGAGCGACGGCCCGGCCACCGAGGGGATGAAGGCGGATCTGGAGAAGGCGCGAGGGCTCGCTCCGAAGCCGTTCCCCTGGCCGGTCGTCGAGGCGGGCTCGTCGGATCCGTTGATGCTGCAGATCGCGGCGACGGCGAACCCCGGCGACTACTTCGCGCAGCTGTGGCTGGTGGAGCAGGCGCGCCACGGGGGCAACTTTGCCCTCGCCGAAAGCCAGGCCCGGCGGGCGCTGGAGATCCGACCGCAGGGCCCGACCGCCCTGTGCGAGCTGGGGATCGCCCTGTCGCTTCAGGGCAAAGTCGAGGAGGGCGCCCAGTTGGTGGAGCGCGCCCAGCGCATGGCCCCGGGGAGCGCGCGGCTGGCGATGGGGATGGCGGTCCTCTCGACGATTCAGCACAAGTGCGACGCGCTCGCGCTCTGGCTCGCGCGGGCCCGGCTGCAGGCCGGCGGCGACGGCAAGGGGTACGACCAAATCGGAAACGACCTGCTCAAGGCGTGTGCGAAACCTGGCCCCTGACGGGCGGCGGCGGGCGTGCGATAGATGGGTCGCCCGATGTTTCACCGCGACGGCCCTACCTTCCTCGAGTTGATGCGCCAGGCGCTGTCGTCCACGGACGCGGGCTACGACCTGCTGGCGCCGAAGTTCGAGTTCACCCCGTTCCGCACGCCCGACGTGTTGCTCGAGGCGGCCGCGAAGTATGCGGGGGCGCCGGTGGGCCGGGTGCTGGACCTCTGCTGCGGCACCGGGGCCGGGATGCGCGCCTTCCGGCCGCTGTGCCGCGAGCAGGTGGTCGGCGTCGATCGCAGCGCGGGGATGCTCGCCGAAGCGCGGCGGGCCTTGAGCGCCGGCGCCGGCGCGCCGTTCGCCGTCACTCAGGGCGACGCGCTCGCCCTCCCCTTCGGCCGGGTGTTCGACCTCGTCACCTGCTTCGGAGCCTTCGGCCACATCCTCGAGGACGACGAGCCGAAGCTCGTGGCCGAGGTCGCGCGGGTGCTCAAGCCGGGAGGGCGTTTCCTCTTCATCACCTCGGAGCTCCCTCCGCTGCTGCACCCGGCGCGGCTGATTCCGATGGGGTTCAACGCGGCGATGCGGCTGCGCAACGCGCTGATCAAGCCTCAGTTCATCATGTACTACCTGACGTTCCTGCTGCCCCGGGCGCGGGACCTGCTCGGCGAGGCCGGCTTCACCGTCGACGCGCCGTTCGACGTGCTGCCGCCGCCGTTCAGCGGGCTGCGGCTGGTGAGCGCGTCGCTGCCTTAGGGTGCGGCGCCGAACGCCGCGACCCGGAACTCCTGGAGCTTCTTCACCACCGTCCGCGCGTTCGCCGGGCCCATGCGCAGCAGGTGCTTCTGCGCCGGGGTGAGCGCTTCGAGCTTCGGGTCGGCGAAGGCGTAGCCGACCGCTTTATCGAACGGCACCACCTCCAGCCGCTCATCGGAGATCGGCACCGCGGCGAGGTGATCGACCGCGGCGAAGAAGGTGTCGTCGAACTTCTTGTCTGGCGGGCCGACCTCGCGAAAGGCGGCGTCGGCGAACGGCCGGAGCTTGGCGTACAGCCGACCCATCGCCGCGGTGTCGACCGAGCCAATCACCCGGCCGACGACGTCGTAGCGGGCCGCGCTCTTCGCGCTCATGAACGAATGCCCCTTCGGCTTCGGCGCCGGCCTCTTCTTGCCCTTCGCCTTCACCGGCAGCGGTGCCTTCTCGTGTTCCTCGTCGACGGAGAAGATGCCGCCGGGGCTCATGAACGACAGCAGCTCGCGCGGGCTCTCGCCCCGACTGATCTGAAACGTCGCCGCCACCGCGCGCCGGACGAGGTCGGGCTGGCCGAGCCACTGGGCGAGGATCGCGTCGGTGGAGAGTCCGCCGCCCTCGGCCTTCATGATCGCGTCGCCATCGGCGAGGTTGACGGGACCTGGAGTCCCCGCGTCGACGACGGCGGCCACCGGAGCCTTCGGCGCCGCGGCCCGCGGCTCCTCGACGAGGAAGAAGCGCCAGTAGACGAAGCCGAGGATGATCAGCGCCGCGATGACTGCGGTGGCGATCCAGATCGTCGGGGTTCCAGACTGCTTTGGCTTCGGCGGGGGAGGCGTCTCCGCCTCGTTCGTCTCCGGTTCACCCGGGTCGTTCGAGCCCATGCCCCACTGTCGCATATTTGCTCAATGGTGGACCTCGGGAGCGCATTCCCGGGATGGCGTTCAGCCCTTCCGTTCGATCAGCTCGATCTTGTAGCCGTCGGGGTCCTGCACGAACGCGATCACCGTGGTGCCGTGCTTCATCGGCCCGGCCTCGCGCGTCACCACCCCGCCGAGCTTCTTGATCTGCGCGCAGGCGGCGTACGCGTCCGGCACCTCGACCGCCACGTGCCCGAAGCCGGCGCCCAGCTCGTACTTCGGCGTCTCCCAGTTGTGGGTCAGCTCGAGCGCGGCCTGCTCCGACTCGGGGCCGAAGCCGACGAACGCGAGGGTGAACTTGCCGTCGGGGTAGTCCTTGCGGCGCAGCAGCTTCATCCCCAGGACCTGGGTGTAGAAGGCCAGGGACTTTTCGAGGTCCCCGACCCGCAGCATGGTGTGGAGGATTCTCATCAGGTCGACTTCTCCGGGGAAGGGATGGCCGCGGGCTGCTTCGTGATGGCGGTCAACACCACCCGCGCGACCGCGCCCAGCAGCAGCGCGACGCCGAAGGTCACCACCACCGCCGCGCCGGTAGGCAGGTCGAAGCGGAAGGAGGCGAACAACCCCGCGGCGGAGACGAGCGCGCCCAGCGCCCAGCCCATCACCAGCCGCAGCCCGAGCCGGTGGGTGAAGAGCGCCGAGAACACCGCGGGGACGATGAGGAAGGAGAAGACCAGCAACACCCCGGCCATCTGGACGCTGCTGGCGATCACCACGCCGAACGACATGTAGAAGGCGAGGTCCCACGCCATCTCCCGCCAGGTCTCCTCGTGCGCCATCGCCGCGTCGTGCTCGAAGGACAGCGCGAGGAACTTCTTTCGCAGCGCGAAGTGGAAGCCGCCGAGCACCGCAAAAATCGCCGCAGTGATCGCCACCTCCTGAAGACTGACGGTGAGCAACGAGCCGACGAGGATCTCTTTGATCTCCTCGTCTCCATGGGGAAGGAAGCTGGCGACGAGGATCGCGGTCGCCGCGGCGACGGCGTACGTGATGCCGATGAATGCTTCTTGCGGCACCCGCTTTCGCACGCCCCGGGTGAGCGCGAAGAGCGCGGCGCCACCAAAGGTGAAGCCCAGCGACCACACGTACGACTGTGGGGTGTGTGGTTCGACGCCCCGCGCGGCAGCGACTGCGGTGCCGAGCGCCGCGATCTGCGCCAGGGCGATGTCGACGAAGATCACCCCGCGGGCGAGCACGTGCATCCCCAGGTACGAGAGGAACCCGGTGAGCACCAGGCAGGCGAGCAGCGCCGGCAGAAGAATCTGAAGCTCGAGGCTCACGGCGCGCCGATCGCCTTGCCGATGCCGTCGACGATCGCGTCGAAGAGCTCGAAGTAGGTCTTCACCGTCTCGATGCCTCCGACCGAGTTGGGGATCATCGCCACCTTCGCCGGCGTCTTCGCCTGGATCAGCCGGGGGTAGCGATCGTCGTAGAAGTTCTCCATCAGGATCACCTTCACGCCCTTGCTCTGCGCGAGGCGGATCAGCTCCAGCGTGTGCTGCGGGGTCGGCTGGATCCCCGGCTTCGGCTCGACGAAGCCGACCACGTCGAGCTCGTAGCGCTTGGCGAAGTACGGCCACGACTTGTGGAAGGTGATCACCGGCGCGCCCTTCAGCTTCGCCATCGCCTTCGCCCAGCCCGTCTCCTTCTCGGTCAACGTCTTCTCGAACGTGGCGAGGTTCGCCACGTAAGCCGCCTTACCGGCGGGGTCGAGCTGGGTCAGCCGGGCGGCGATTCCCCGCGCCATCAGGCGCCCGTTCTCCGGGTCGAGCCAGTAGTGGGGATTCCCAGCGGGGTGAATGTCTCCCTGCGAGCGATCCGCCGCGGCGACCACCTCCAGCGGCGCGATGAACTGCGAGAGGTCGAGATACCCCGGCTCTCCAGCGTTGAGCTTGTCGTTGTGGGACCCGGCGATCAGCGGGGTGAGGTAGCCGATCTCGAGATCGAGGCCGACGAACTCGACCAGGTCGGCGTTGCGCAGGTCGACCATGAAGGTCGGCTTGGCGTCGAGGAAGTGCGGATCCTGGAAGCCCTTGGCCAGCGCCTTCACCTCGACCCGATCGCCGCCGATGGCGCGGGTGATCGCCGCGGGGTCCTGGGTGGTGGTGACGACCTTCAGCGCAGCGTGGGCCGGCGCGGCGGCCAGCACGGCGAGGGCAGCAAGCAACGGGCGAGAGGAGAAGTTCATGGTGGCTCTAGTAGCTGTGGGCGGGGTGAGCGCCGATGGTGAAGTTGGCCTGGAGCTGCGCGCGGAAAATCAAAGGCCCACCGCCGGGCGGCTCGGTGGCCATCCCCTCGAGGCGGAAGGCCGAGAACTCGGTGGGGGCGAACACCAGGATCGCGGACTCGCGCATCGTCACCTGGGATTGGACGACGCGGTCGCTCAGGTATTCGTAGCGCGCCCCGAGGAACCAGCCGCGGGTGAGCTGGTATTGGGCGTAGCCGTAG
>JAYVRT010001110.1:0-2929 GCA_043776025.1 Archangiaceae bacterium
GGCCGATGCAGCCAGGGCAGCCGTCTTCGCAGCCGCAGCGGCCGACCAGCCGCCGAGCGCGGGCGAGCAGCTCGTCTCGCTCCTCGTATAACCGCGAGCACAGGCCGACTCCGCCCGGGACCTGGTCGTAGAAGAACAGCGTCGGGTCGACGATCGGCTGGCCCTGCACCCGGGCTGGCGCGCCGGTGACCGGCCGGCTCCCGAGCGCGCGGCCCAGGTCGCGGGGGTCGATCATCAGCCCGACGCAAGCGACCGAGTGGAGCGTCACCCCGAGCGCCCGCACCGCGTCGACCACCTCGACCCTCGGCGCCGCCAGCGCCTCGACCACCTCGTCGGGCACCGTGAGCCAGAACGCCGCGCTGTGCATCTGCAGCTCGGGGAGCGCGACCTCGCCGTAGCCGACGTTCTCGTGGGTGTGGAACTTCACCTTCTTGAAGCCGACCACCTTCTCGATCACCGAGACCTCGCCCGAGCCGAAGGCCACCTCGGGCCGCTGCTCGCCGAGCGCCTGCGACAGCACCTCCACCCGGGTGTGGCTCAGCGCGGTGGTGAAGTAGTCCGGAGCGACCTTGCGGATGAAGGCCTTGCGGTTCTCGAGGTCGAGCTTCTCCACCTGGTACTGCTCGGCGTCGTGTTGGTAGATCGCCTGCTCGTGCAGCATCGTGTGCGCCGAGCGCCAGTCCATCTCGGCGAGCGAGCGATCGGAGGGCCGCTCGACGATCACCACGTTGTCCCAGCCGACGCTGCGCAGCGAGACGTTGTTCGCCGGGTAGGCGTCGGCTGCCCAGTGCCAGGTGCGCGCGCCCTTCGCGTCTTGCGTGGCGTGGAGCACCTGGTGCCCAGCGAGGAAGTCGAGCGCCTCGGTGGTGGCCTCGGCGCTCACCTCGCGGAAGCCCTCGCCGCTTTGAAACGGCAGCTCGAAGGCCGCGCACTTCAGGTGCTGGACCTGGATCTCCAGGTTGTCGGGGTCGATCCGCGCCTGCTCGACGGGCGAGCGGAGGAGAAAGCCCTCATCGGCGGCGACGTACTGGTCCAGCGGGGCGCTCGAGGCGACCATCAGCGCCAGGCTCTGATCCTGCCGGCGGCCGGCGCGGCCGAAGCGCTGCCAGAGGGCGGCGAGGTTGCCCGGGTAGCCGGCGCAGACCACCGCGTCGAGTGAGCCGATGTCGATCCCCAGCTCGAGCGCGTTGGTCGCGACGACGCAGCGGATCTCACCCGCGCGCAGCCGGGCCTCGATCTTCCGGCGCATCAGCGGCAGGTAGCCCCCGCGGTAGGCGAGCACCGTGTCCTGGGGGATCCGATCCTTCGCGAGGTGATCGCGCAGGTACTTGAGGATCACCTCGACGGTGTTGCGCGACTGGCCAAAGACGAGCGTCGGGACCTCGGCCCGCACCAGGTCAGCGGCGAGGCGGGCGGTGACCTTGACGTAGCTCTCGCGGATCCCCAGCTCGGGGTTGAGCACCGGCGGGTTGTAGACGAGCACCCGGCGCGCGCCCGAGGGAGCGCCTGACTCTCCGACGAGCGCGACCGTGCGGCCGAGCATTCGGGTGGCGTGCTCCTCGGGGTTGCCGATCGTCGCCGAGGCGAAGAGGAACTGCGGCGAAGAGCCGTGAAAGCGCGCGATCCGATCGAGCCGGCGGAGCACGTTCGCCAGGTGCGAGCCGAAGACGCCCCGGTAGGTGTGCAGCTCGTCGAGGACCACGTAGCGAAGGTTGGCGAACAGCCGCGCCCAGTTGGCGTGGTGGGGGAGGATCCCGCTGTGCAGCATGTCCGGGTTGGTGAGGATCACCCCGCTGCGATCGCGCGCCGTCCGCCGGGCGTCGCCGGGGGTGTCTCCGTCGAAGGTGATCGCCCCGTGCGGCAGCTCGGCGTCGGTCATCAACGCCCGCAGCGCCTCTTCTTGATCCCGCGAGAGCGCCTTGGTCGGAAACAGGTAGAGCGCGCAAGCGGTGGGCTCGCGCGCCAACCGGTCGAGCACCGGCAGGTTGAAGCACAGGCTCTTGCCCGACGCCGTCGGGGTGGCGACGACCACGTCCTTCCCGCTCGAAGCCAGCGCGAACGACGCGGCCTGGTGGGAGTAGAGCTGTTCGATGCCGCGTTGGCTCAGCGCACGCTGGACGCTGGCGGCCAGCGTCTCGGGCACCGGGGCAAACGAGGCGTCCCGCGCCGGCACTTCGGCATCGAGGACGATGTTCGGCCAGACCTCGCGGGAGAACCGCCAGCGCTGCAGCTGGGCGTTGAGGCCGCCTCCCGGCGTCCACGGCGTGCGGGGCCGGCCCTCGAACTCTCCCTCGGAAGTCGTGGTCACCCGGCGACTGTACAGGCGCTCAGTGGGCTGCTCAAGAGTTCAGTCCCGGGCCTTTCGGACGAATCCGCTCCTCCGCTGTCGAGGGTTGGACTTTCATTGGAGCCATGGCGCCCAAACGGAAGGCGAAGGCAGCGGTGACGAAGAGCAAGAAAGCGGCGGCGCGCGGTCGCAAGCCACCGGCCCGGAGCAAGTCGAAGAAGCAGCGAAAAGCCGCGCCGAGGCGACGCGTGGCAAGCGGCAATTCCGCGCCGCCGCCTCCTCCGCAGGCGGCGCTCGGGGAAGACACGATCGAGGTCCCGGTGCACCAGGTCGTCAGCGAGATCGAGGAGCGCGGAGTCCTCGACCAGTTGACCGAGCACGATGGTTGAGCGGTCTGGCTCAACAACGGTCGGTCAGTAGGGTAGATCGCAGGGCATGAGAAACCTCCGCCTGCTCGGCCTGTGCGTCTTCGTCGCTGCTTTCATGGCTGTCGGCTGCTCAGGTGGAGACGGCGGAACGGGCGGTGGCGCAGGCGGCGGTTCGGGAGGCGGCACCGGAGGTGGGGGTAAGGGTGGCGGCTCCGGCGGCGGCACCGCGGGCGGTTCTGGTGGCGGCACCGCGGGTGGTGCCGGTGGCGGCACC
>JAYVRT010001111.1:0-9862 GCA_043776025.1 Archangiaceae bacterium
AGCTCAAACCGTCCTGCGTCGAGGACGTGATCGCGGCCTGCGCCCTCTACCGTCCCGGCCCGCTCGGCTGCGGCATGGTGGACGACCTCATCGAACGCAAACACGGCAAGAAGGAAGTGGTCTACGACCTGCCGCAGCTTGAGCCGCTGCTGGCCGAGACATACGGCGTCATCGTCTATCAGGAGCAGGTGATGCAGATCTCGCAGGTGCTGGGCGGCTACTCGCTCGGCCGCGCTGACCTGCTGCGCCGGGCGATGGGGAAGAAGAAGGCCTCGGTCATGGCCGAGGAACGCCAGGGCTTCCTCAACGGCTGCAAGGAGAAGAGCGTCGACCCCAAGGTCGCCGGCGAGATCTTCGACCTGATGGAAAAGTTCGCCGAGTACGGCTTCAACAAGTCGCACTCCGCCGCGTACGGGCTGATCACCATCCACACCGCCTGGCTCAAGGCCCACTACCCGGTGGAGTTCGCCGCCGCGCTGCTCACCAGCGAGAAGGACAACACCGACAAGGTCGTCGGCTACATCGCCGAGGCCCGGGCTTCGGGCCACGAGGTCCTGCCGCCCGACGTCAACCTCTCGATCTCCGCTTTCGGCGCCGTCGACGGGAAGATTCGCTTCGGCCTCGGCGCGATCAAGGGCGTCGGGGAAGGCGCGATCGCCGCGATCCTCGAGGTCCGGGGCAAGGGGCAGTTCAAGGACCTCTTCGACTTCTGCGAGCGGGTCGACAGCCGCCGGGTCAACAAGAAGGTCCTGGAGGCGCTGGTGAAGGCCGGCGCCTTCGACTTCGAGAAGCGCCACCGCCGGCAGCTGTTCGAGACGATCGAGCGCGCCGTCGAGCGCGGCTCCTCGAGACAGCGAGACGCGGTGGTCGGCCAGGGGAATCTCCTCGACATGCTCGGGGCCCCGGACGCCGGGGGCGGCGGAGGAATCAAGAACGAGTACGCCACCGTCGACGAGTGGACGGAGAAGGAGCGGCTGGGCTTCGAGAAGGAGTCGATCGGCTTCTACGTCTCGGGTCACCCGCTGCACGCCTACGAGAAAGAGCTCAAGCGCTACGCCCGGCCCACCGCGGTGGTCCAGCGCGCCCGGCGCGACGACAAGATCACCGTCGCCGGCGTCGTCTCGGTGCTGCGCGAGCGCCCGACCAAGACCGGCAAGCGGATGGCGTGGGTCACCCTCGAGGATCTCTCGGGCAGCGTCGAGCTTGTCTGCTTCCCCGGCCGCGACGGCAGCCGCAGCGTGATGGGCAAGGACGGCAAGTGGGCCAAGGGTGGGCCCCGCCCCGGCTACGAGCAGTGGGAGCCGCTGCTGAAGAGCGACGAGCCGATCCTCGTGACCGGCAGCGTGCAGATCAACAACCGCGACGAGGAGGCGCCGTCGTGCGAGCTGATCGTCGAGGAGATCCAGAGCCTGCGCGAGGTGCGGGAGAAGCGGGTGAAGCGCCTCGAGCTGCGGCTCCACGCGTCGATGGCCACCGAGGAGCGGCTGGTGAAGCTCTCCGAGCTGGTGAAGAAGCACGCGGGGGCGACGCCGATCGCGATCGCCCTGCTGATGCCGGGTGAGGCCGAGGCGCTCGTCGGTGGGACCGCGCTCAAGGTCCAGGTCAGCGACGAGCTGCTGGAGTCGGTGAATCGGTTGTTTGGCGCGCGAGTGGCCGAGTTGGGCTAAATGGGCGGGATGCTTCGCCTCACCCGGCTGACCCTGTTGGTGCTGGCACTGGCCCCAATGGCCATCGCCCACGCAGAGACCGATCAGGAACGCCAGGCGCGCGAGGACCTCGAGCGGCAGCTGAAGTCGATGGTCGGCACCCCGCCGACGAAGATCCGCATCGACTTCGTCGGGCTCGATCAGCCGAACTACGAGCTGCTCGAGGCCAGCTTCGAACTCGACGGCACCCGGCTGCCGGTCGGCGATCTGAAGAAGCTCAACTCCGACGGCGAGCACCTGGTCTTCCACGGGGACGTGAAGCCGGGCGACCACCGGCTCGAGACCAGGCTTCACTTTCAGAACACCACCAGCCAGGTCGTCTCGGAGGAAGGTGGGTACAAGTGGAAGAAAGGCTCGACGGTGAGCTTCAAGGCCGAGGCCGGCATCGAGGTGCAGGTGAAGGTGACCCCCGAGCTCGACCTCAAGGCGGACCTCAAGAACCGGATCAAGGTCACCAGCCCGGCCTCGGTGAAGATGCTCGCCAAGCTCGATGACGGGACGATGCCTGACCCGATGGTTCGGCCGAAGCTGGTGGTCGAAGAGGTCGTCGACGCCGGCGTCGAGGTGATCAAGGGCGAGACCGCCGCGGAGAAGGCGGCCAAGCTCGCCGAGGCGAAGAAGAAGGAGAAGGAAGACGCCGCGGCCGCGAAGGCCGCCGCCGCCGGGGAGAAGAAGCGGCTCGCCGAGGAAGCGAAGGCCGCCCGGCTCGCCGCCGCGGAAGAGAAGAAGCGGCTCGCCGCCGAGGCCGCGCAGGCGAAGAAGGACGCCGCCCTCGCCGCGAAGAACGGCAAGGCGGGGACCCCGGTGGCCCAGGTCGACGCTGCCCCCGCGGTGGTGGACGCTGGCGCCGTCGCCGAGGTGATCGACGCCGGCCAGCCAGAGGTCGTCGACGCGGGCAGGGTCGCGGTGGCCGTCGCGCCACCGGTGGCGAAGAAGCCCGAGCCGGCCGCGCCGCCGCCTGAAGAGGGGCTCCCGCTGCCGGTGATGATCCTGATCGGGGTCGCAGTGCTCGGGGTGATCCTCTTCCTCGTCGCGCGACGGAAGAAGCCGCCGACCGACGTCTGACCCCACCGACCCGCTCAACCGAGCGGTGGGGTTAATCCCCGGTTTGGTTCGACCGGGTGCGCGGCGCGCGGAACGTCTCCACCGCGACTGAGTGGCCGTCGCTCTTCACCGTCACCGCCCCGTCGAGATCCGTGCGGTAGCAGCGCGCGCCCTCCGCCGCGTAGCGGGCTTCGACGTCCGGGTGGGGAAAGCCGAACCGGTTGTTCCGGCCGACGCAGAAGATGACGTGCCGCGGGTGCACCCGGTGAATGAACTCGGCCGACGACGAGGTCCGTGAGCCGTGGTGGGGCGCCTTGAGCACCGTGACCTCGCCGGGCGCGAGCAGCTCTTCGCCAGGGCCCTCGACGTCGCCGGTGAGCAGCACGGTGACGTCGCCGTGGCGCAGCCTCAACACCAGCGATTGATCGTTGACGCCCTCGAGCAGCAGCCGATCGCGCGGCGGCCCCAGCACCTGAAGCTGTGCCTCGCCGAGCTGCACCGGCGCTTGGCCGAGCTCCACCTCTTCCACAACTGCTCCGCGCGCCGCGGTGCGGACGAGGCGGGTGAGCGCTCCGTCTCCGGCGCCCGCGGGCAGCCAGAGCCGCTCGGTGGGGACCGCGGCCAGCGTCGAGGCGAGCCCGAGCGCGTGGTCCGGGTGGGGGTGGCTCAGCGCCGCCAGCTTGAGCCGGCCGATGCGGCGCTGCTTGAGGTAGGGGACGACAAAGCGCCGGCCGGTGTCGGTGCCGTTGGGGACGCCACCGCCGTCGATCAGCGCGTGCTCGCCGCCGGAGCTGATCACGACAGCGTCGCCGTGGCCGACGGAGAGGAACGTCACCTCCAGCCCAGGCGGGAGGGGCGCGATCGCCGCCATCGCCAGGGCGCCCGGGGCAGCCAGAGCCAGCCAGCGAATCCTCCCCCGGGCGATCGCGAAGCAGCCCAGGCCCAACAGCCAGAGGGTGGTCACCGCCGCTCCCGGCGCGGGGACGTCGATCGACGCCAGCGGCAGCCGGGCAAACAGGCGCGCCGCTTCCACCAGCAGCTGCGAGGCGTGGGCGCCCGCCCAGAGCACCGGGGTCGCCAGCGCCGGGCTGATGACGAAGAGCGCCGCTCCTCCCGCGGCGAGGACGGTGAGCAGCCCGCACAGCGGGAGGCAGAGCACGTTGGAGATCAGCCCCGCCGCGCCGACGCGGTGAAAGCTGTCGGCCAGCACCGGCGCCGAAGCGAGGGTCACCGCGAGGCTGGCGCAGAAGGTCTGCAGCGACGTCTCCCGCAGCCGCTGGAGCTTGAGCCGCCAACCGCTGGTGGTGCCGGGGCTCGGCAGGGGAACCGGCAGCGACCGGCGCAGGGCAGGGGCGAGGAGGATCAGCGAGAGCACCGCGAGGAACGACAGCCGCAGGGAGAGATCGACGACTGCCGCCGGAGTCGCCGCCGCCACCGCCAGCCCCGCGAGCGCCAGCGCGTTGAGCGCGTCGCTGCGCCGATGGAGCGCGATCCCTCCCAGCAGCAGGCAGGTCATCACCGCCGAGCGCACCGCCGGCGGCTGCCAGCCGGTGAAGGCGACGTAGCCCCACAGCAGGGGGACCGCCAACGGGGCTGCCAGCCGCCGGGCATCGAGCCGCCGCAGCCTCCGCCACGGAATCCACACCACCGCCCGCTTCAGCACCGCCATCAGCACCAGCGCCAGCGCCGCCACGTGCAGACCGCTCACCGAGAGCACGTGCGCCAGGCCGCTGAAGGCGAAGTCCTGCTCGAGCGCGTCGTCGAGCTCCGCCCGCTCGCCCGCCGCCAGCGTCAGGTAGAGCGCCGCCGCGTCCTTCGACGGGCTCAGCGTGGCGACCCGCTGGGACAGCGCGCTGCGTTGGGCCGCCGCCCAGCCTTCCCACCGGCCCTTCGGGCTGAGCACCACCAGCCGCGAGGCCGGGCAACCGCCGCTGTAGACGACGCCGCGGCGGGCGAGCCACCCACCGCGCGAGTCTTCGCCGGGGTTCGACGGCTCATAGTCCACCGGCTTGAGCCGGGTGGTCGCCAGCACCCGTTGACCTGCCAGCACTCCCGAAGCCTCGACGTGGAGCAGCACCCGCCCGCGCGCCGGCTCGCCGTCGATCGCCGCCAACTTCAGCGTCAGCCGCGGGCCCTGGACCTCTTCGACTTCGCCCTCGACCCGGACCTCACCGGTGAAGGGGGGAACCGCGGTGGCCGCCTCGAACGTCGAGAGACTGACCCCACCCAGCAGCAGCCCCACCAGCAGCGCCAGCCAACGCCCCTGGCGATTCCAGCACCACGCGAAAAGGAGGAAGGCAGCGGAGGCCGTCAGGAATGGCCAACCGGAGACCTCGGTTGAAGGTCCCAGGGCCGCCCCACCCAGGAAGAACAGAATGGGAAAGACCATTGGCCGATCGCCAATGGAACCCCAAGAAGTCCCAACAGAACGGCCCATTTCCCCACCCCCAACCCGCCCGCCGTTACAGACTTCATGCGTGAGGTTAGTGGGTGTGGGTAGTGGTGGTCAAGTCTGAGGTATGGTATGAGAGAAGACACATCATCGACCGGAGGTAGTGACCGAGTGCAGACCAGCTTCAAGAGAGGCGACAAAGCGGTGTATCCCGGGCAGGGCGTTGGCGAAGTGATGGGAATCGAGCACACCGAGGTCGCGGGTCAGCGCCAGTCATTCTACGTGCTTAGGATTCTCGAGAACGGGATGCGGATCATGATCCCGATCAACAAGGTCGGCTCGGTCGGTCTGCGCGAGATCATCAGCGAAGAGGACGTGAAGCAGGTCTACGCAATCCTCAAAGAGAAGGACATCTCGGTCGACTCCACCACCTGGAACCGCCGGTACCGGGAGTACATGGAGAAGATCAAGACCGGGAGCGTGTTCGAGATCGCCGAAGTGCTCCGCGACTTGTACCTGCTCAAGGGCGACAAGGACCTCTCGTTCGGCGAGCGCAAGATGCTCGACACCGCGCGCAGCCTGCTGATCAAGGAGCTCTCGCTCGCCAAGGAGTGCAGCGAAGAGGACATCGAGAACGACCTGAAGAAGATCTTCGCGATTACCTGATCCCCCGCCCTGCGGTAGGACCCGACGCCCTGGTTCGCATCGACGCGAGCCGGGGCGTTTCGTTTTCAAAGCGAGCCATGAACGACCCCACCGAAAAGGACCGCTCGACCCGCATCGACGAGCTCGAGGCCCGGCTGGCCCGCCGGCCCGCGGTGGGGGTGATGCCCCCGGTTGCCTTGCTCGCGCTGGTGGGCGCGGTGGCGATGCTGGTGCTGCAGCGGGAAGATCTCGCCTATTACTTCTCCGAGCGGGCGCCGCTGTCGCTGGGCGCCGAGGGCGACTACCACTTCGATCGCGCGCTCTCCAACCGGTACGCCGAGGTTCATGGCGTCCCCTCGCTGCGCGCCGCCTACGGCATCGACCGCAGCGACGAGCACTTCGTCATCGTCGGGGTGCAGAACAGCCCGCTGCTGGTGAAGCGCCGGGCGCTCCCCACCGAAGAGTGGCGCCCGGGGACGACGCCGCCCCCGCCGGACCAACGGCCGTTCACCGCCCAGGGCCGGCTGCTGTCGCGGGCCGACGCCGGCCGGTTCGGCGACGCTTTCGTCAAGCACGAGGCCTACGGAGAGCTCCACCCCCAGTGGTTGCTGATCGAAGGGGCGCGTCCGGGCGGTGACCTGATGGCGATCACCTGGTTCGGCGTGCTGCTCGCCTTCGCCGGGGTCAACGCCTGGCTGCTGGTGCGGGGCGTGCTCGCCCTCGTTCGCCGCTGACCGGCGTCAGTCGCCGAAGGCGTCGTCGATCGCCTGGCTGCGCGACTTGGGCTCGGCGGCCGGCTTCTTCGCCGGGGCCTTCTTCTTCGGCGCCGCCGCGGGCTTCTCTTCCTCGTCGTCGCTCGCGGGCGCGCTGGACCGGGCGACCTTCTTCTCTTCCCCGCCGGAGAGCTTGGCCAGCTGCCCCTTGGCGCGCTCGTTGTCCGGGTCGTTCTTCAGCGCTTCTTTGAACGCGAGCCTGGCGTTGTCGAGGTTGTCGTTCTTCACGTGCTGCAGGCCGACCAGGGTGTAGAGGTTGCCCAGCTGCTTGCGGATCTTCCCGCCGTAGATGCCCCATCCGCTGGAGAGCTGCTCGTCGAGCTTGAGCGCCCTCTCGAAGTTCTTGATCGCCGCGCCGCCGTTGTTGGCCTGCACCGCTTCCTCGGCCGCTCCGTAGGCCGTGACGAAGTCCTGCAGCTTTCCGCCCAGGTCGCGATCGCCCGCCTTCTTCGCCGCCTCGAGTGAGCCGTCGGCGTTGCCCTTCTCGTATTGCGAGAGGATCGCGGTCCGCTTCGCGCTCGGCGCGGCCTTCGCCGGTGCCTCGGCGTCGTCGTCGGACCCGGCGGCCTTCTTCGAGCCGGTCGTCGCCCGGGCGACCACCACCGGCTTCGCCTTGCGCTCGTCGCCGGTGGACTCGGAGGGGGCCTCTTCGGTGTCCTTGGGAGCGGCAGCAGCGGCGGCGGCCTTCGCGGCGGCTTGCTTCTCCTGCATCTTCCTTGAGATCGCGTCGTCGATCTTCTTGTTCTGCTGGACCTTCACCTCGTCCATCGAGATCCCGATGTCCGCGGCGGTGTTCCCAGTGCCAGTGGTCTTGCCCTTGTCGGCGAGCACCTTCGCCGCCGGAGCGCCGGCGTTCTTCATGAACGCGAACGCCATCACGCCCGCGAGGCCGAAGCCGATCGCACCGGCGAAGATCGCCACCTTCACCACGTTGCTCGAGGGCGTGCGGGTGGTGGTGGTGTGGTGCTGCCGGTTGACGACCGCGGTCTTCAGCGACGTCTTCATCGGCTTCTGCTTCGACATCTTCTGCTGCGAAGTCGGCAGCGCCTCGCCCTTGGCGAGCGGGCCCCGCAGCTTCAGCAGCGCGTTGCCCATCGCGATCAGATCGCCCGGAAAGACCTCGATCTCCGTCTCGATCTTGTCCTTGTTGACGAAGGTGCCGTTCTGGCTGCCGAGGTCCTTGACGAAGAACTGCTCGCCGATGCGCTTGAACTGGGCGTGGCGGCGGGAGATCGACGGGTGCTGCAGGCGCAGGTCGCTCACCGACGCCCGGCCGATCACCAGAGGGCCCGGCTTGAGCTGCACCAACTGCCCGGCGCCAGGGCCGCGCTCGACGTAGAGAAACGCCGGCTTGAGGGCGTCGCCCTCGGGGTAGGTCGCACGCATTTCCTGATCGTGCTTCTCGGTGTCAAACACCGACGTGGGGATGTGTTCTTCGACCTTCTTCAAGGCACGCCTCGTTCCCGTTGAAGGGTACTGCGGAACCCGCTGGGGGCGCGGATCGTCCGCCTTCAAAATCTCCGCGTCATCAAAGGGCAATTCGCCGGGGCGATGGGGATGACGTTTGGGAGGAAAAGCCATGGCGCGCGGGGTTACCGGCCCAAAGGGACCGGAGCCTTCGAGGACTTAAAACAGATCCGCCTGCCCTGAGACAAGTCGAGGGGTTGCATCGTTCCTTCGCTAAGTGTCTGAAAGACAAGGCCCACCGCGTCAGTCGCCATAGGATGCCCGCGCGAATGACCGCCCCGACCTCTCCCGCTGCGATCCGGGTCCACAACACCCTGACCAATAAGAAGGAGCCCCTCGAGCCCCTTCGCCCCGGGAAGCTGGGGATCTACGTGTGCGGGCCGACGGTCTACAGCTTCATTCACATCGGCAACGCGCGGACCTTCGCCTCGTTCGACACCGTGGTGCGGTACCTGCGGTTTCGCGGCTTCGAAGTCACCTACGTGCGCAACTTCACCGACGTCGATGACAAGATCATCAACGCCGCGAAACAGACGGGCGAGTCGGCGCTGGCGCTCGCAGCGCGCTTCGTCGGCGAGTTCGAGCGTGACGCCGCGGCGCTCCACCTCATTGCTCCCGATCACTCGCCGAAGGTGACGGAGACGATTCCGGAGATCATCGCCATCGTTCAGAAGCTGATCACCCATGGGGTCGCCTACGAGGCCCAGGGCGACGTCTACTTCCAGGTCGGCAAGTGGCCGGACTACGCCAAGCTGTCGAAGCGGAAGCTCGAGGATCTTGAGCAGGGCGAGCGGGCGCAGAGCAGCGAGCAGAAGCGCGAGCCGCTCGACTTCGCGCTCTGGAAGGCGGCCAAACCGGGCGAGCCCTCGTGGGACAGCCCCTGGGGCAAAGGCCGGCCGGGCTGGCACATCGAGTGCTCGGCGATGGCCTCGAAGTTCCTCGGGGAGACGTTCGATCTCCACGGCGGCGCGCTGGACCTGATCTTCCCCCACCACGAGAACGAGAAGGCCCAGAGCGAGGCCGCGTTCAAGAAGACGTTCTGTAAGGTGTGGATGCACGCCGGCTTCCTCGACCTCGACGACGCGAAGATGTCGAAAAGCCTGGGCAACGTCGTCCGGCTGCGCGATGCGCTCGAGCGGGTCGACCCCGAGGCGCTGCGCTACTTCTTTCTCTCGACGCACTACCGCAGCCCGTTGGCGTTCTCCGACAAGTCGCTCGCCGACGCCGAGAGCCGGCTGGAATACTTCTACGAGACGCTGCGCAAAGTCGACGAGCGGATCGCAGGCAAGGACTTCGGCGCCGGGGCGGTGCATGGCGAGCCGGAGAAGTTTCTCTCCGAGTTCGTCGCGGTGGTCGATGACGACTTCAACTTCGCCGGCGCGCTCGGCGTGCTCTCGGGGTTGTTCGGCGCGATCAACGAACTGACCGACAAGCCGCCAGTCAAGGACAAGCCAATGGTCGGGCGGACCTTGAAGGCTCTGCGGGGCGGGGTGGCCGAGATCTCGAAGGTGCTCGGGTTATTCGAGGACGAGCCAGGCGCCTGGCTGCTGCGGCGGCGCGATCGCCAGGTGAAGGCAAAAGGCATCGACGCCGCGAAGGTCGAGGCGCTGATCGCCGAGCGCAAGGCGGCCCGGGAGAAGAAAGACTTCGCCGCGGCCGACACGCTGCGCGGAAATCTGAAGACCCTGGGGATCGACATCATGGACACGCCGCAAGGCACGACGTGGAAGGTGATCGCATGAGGGTGACGACGCTGCTGGTGCTGGTCCCGACGCTGGCGCTCGCCGGCCCCGACAAGGACGCGGCGAAGCTGATCACCGCCCAGCAACTGAGGG
>JAYVRT010001112.1:0-2922 GCA_043776025.1 Archangiaceae bacterium
CTCGCCTCCGACCTGCTCGAGGGCCGCGGCCCGGCGACCCCCGGCGATCTGCTCGCCCAGCAGTACATCGCCACCCAGTTCGAGGGCCTCGGCCTCAAGCCCGCCGGCACCGACGGCACCTGGTTTCAGAAGGTCGATTTGATCGGCGTCAACGGCGCGCCCCAGACGCTCAACTTCAGCGGGCCCGCGGGGAAGAAGCTGACGCTGAAGTTCTCCGAGGACTTCATCGCCGTCGCCGGCTCACAGGAGCCCAACTCGAAGGTGGACAACGCCGAGGTGCTCTTCGTCGGCTACGGGATCCAGGCGCCGGAATACCAGTGGGACGACTACAAAGGCGTCGACGTGAAGGGGAAGGTGTTGTTGATGATGAACAACGACCCCGAGGACGATCCCGCGCTCTTCGCCGGGCGCACCCGGCTCTGGTATGGCCGCTGGGACTACAAGTACGAGAAGGCGCTGAAGCTGGGCGCGGCCGCGTGCATCATCATTCACACCACGCCGTCCGCCGGCTACCCGTGGCAGGTGGTGCAGACCTCGTGGACTGGAGAGCAGTTCGATCTGCCGACCGTGGGGACGGTGCCGCTGCAGATGAAGGGGTGGACCACCGAGGACGCCACCCGCAAGCTGGTCTCGCTCGGCGGGCAGGACCTCGACGCGCTCCGCAAGTCCGCCGTCTCCCGCGACTTCAAGCCGGTGCCGCTGGGCGTGACGCTGTCCACGGCCTTCAAGAGCACGGTGCAGAAGAAGGTCACCGCCAACGTGCTCGGGCTGCTGCCGGGCTCGGACCCCGAGCTGGGCAAGCAGTGGGTGATCTACACCGCCCACCACGATCACCTCGGCCGGAAGGCAGGCGCGAAGTCGGGAGAGGACGACATCTACAACGGCGCCGTCGACAACGCCTCGGGCGTGGCCGCGATGCTCACCGTGGCGAAAGCGATCACCTCGATGCCGAAGGCGCCGAAGCGCTCGATCCTCTTCGCCGCCGTCGCCGCCGAGGAGCAGGGCCTGCTCGGCTCCCAGTTCCTCGTCGAGCACCCGCCGCTGCCCGTCGGCCAGATGGCGATCGACATCAACATCGACGGGGTCAACATCTGGGGCAAGACCCGGGACGTGAGCGTGATTGGCCTGGGCAAGTCGAGCGTCGATCAGACGATCACCCGGCTGGCGAAGGCCCAGGGCCGGGTGGTGAAGCCCGACGAGCTGTCGGATCGCGGGTTCTTCTACCGGTCGGATCAGTTCAACTTCGCCAAGTGGGGCGTGCCCGCGGCGTACTTCTCCAGCGGCAACGACTACCTCGGCCGCCCCGAAGGCTGGGGCAAGAAGATGCGCGAGCAGTGGGAATCGGAGCACTACCACCAGCCCTCCGATCAGCTCGCCGCCGACTGGGACCTGGGCGGCGCGCTCGAGGACGTCGCGCTCTACTTCGAGCTTGGGCTGGAGGTCGCCAACGCCCCGAAGATGCCCAGCTGGAACAAGGGGGACGAGTTCGAGAACGCCCGGCTCAAGGCGCTCTCGACGGCTTCGGGGAAGTAGGCACTGAACAGGCGTGCGCTCACCTGGCGGGGTTGCTAGATCGGGCCCATGGGGCAGTTCGAGCTGGTCAGCGAATACCGTCCGCAGGGAGATCAACCCCGGGCGATCGGGGAGCTCTGCGAAGGGGTGACCCGCGGAGATCCGCACCAGGTGCTGCTGGGCGTCACCGGCAGCGGCAAGACCTTCACCATCGCCAACGTGATCGCCAACGTGCAGCGCCCGGCGCTGGTGATCGCCCACAACAAGACGCTCGCCGCCCAGCTCTACTCCGAGTTCAAGGAGCTCTTCCCCAACAACGCCGTCGAGTACTTCGTCAGCTACTACGACTACTACCAGCCCGAGGCATACGTGCCGTCGTCCGACACGTACATCGAGAAGGACTCCTCGATTAACGAGGAGATCGAGCGGATGCGGCACTCGGCGACCCACTCGCTGCGGACCCGCAACGACGTGATCATCGTCGCCTCGGTCTCCTGCATCTACGGCCTGGGCACCGCCAGGGTGTACCTCGAGATGGCGGTGCGGGCCGCGGTCGGAGACGAGCTGGGCCGCGACACCTTCATCAAGCGGCTGGTCGAGTGCCAGTACCAGCGCAACGACGCCGACTTTCACCGCGGCACCTTTCGGGTGCGGGGCGACGTCGTCGAGGTCTTTCCGATCTACGAGGAAGAGCGGGCGACGCGGGTCGAGTTCTTCGGCGACACGGTGGAGAAGATCACCGAGTTCGACCCGCTGCGGGGCATTCAGCTCGGCGTGCTCGAGAAGGCGATCATCTTCCCCGGCAGCCACTACGTCACCGAGGCGGATCAGCGGAAGACGGCGATCGTCACCATCCGCGACGAGCTGCGCGAGCGGCTGCAGTTCCTCAAGACGAACAACAAGCTGGTCGAGGCCCAGCGGCTCGAGCAGCGGACGATGTTCGACCTCGAGCTGATGGAGCAGCTGGGGTTCTGCAACGGGATCGAGAACTACTCCCGGCACCTGTCGGGACGGCAGCCGGGCGAGGCGCCGCCCTGCCTGCTCGATTACTTTCCCAACGACCTGCTCGTCTTCATCGACGAGTCGCACCAGACGATTCCCCAGATCGGCGCGATGTTCCGCGGCGATCGCTCGCGCAAGGAGACGCTCGTCGAGTTCGGCTTCCGCCTTCCGAGCGCGGTCGACAACCGGCCGCTGAAGTTCACGGAGTTCGAGCAGATGGTGAAGCAGGCGGTCTACGTCAGCGCCACCCCCTCGGAGTGGGAGCTGTCGAAGGCGCGGGGCGTGGTGGTGGAGCAGATCATCCGCCCCACCGGGCTGATCGACCCCGAGGTCGAGGTCCGGCCGGTCGGCAACCAGGTCGATGATCTGCTCGAGGAGATCCGGGTCCGCGCCAAGGCTGGCGAGCGG
>JAYVRT010001113.1:0-2919 GCA_043776025.1 Archangiaceae bacterium
AGAACTGCACCGCGGCCAACAGCCAGTGCAACTACGGCCAGGACGGCGGCCGCGACTGCTTCGCCGACGGTACCCTGAACGAAGGCGACGCCTGCGGCACCGGCATCTCCGCGGGCTGCAAGAAGGGCACGACCTGCGTCACCATCGGGACCACCAGCACCTGCGCCAAGTGGTGCCGCACCACCACCGACTGCACCTCGCCGCGAGTGTGCAACGCGGCGCTCACCGTGCCGGGCTCGAACGAGCGGCCGCTGGTCTGCCAGCCGCCCCCCACCGGCTGCAACATCCTCCTCCAGGACTGCACCCCGACAACCAACGGCTGCTACCCGCAGCAGGGTGGCGGCGGCGTCTGCGCCACCGCCGGCGCGACGGCTCCTCCCGGGGCCTGCACCGCGGCGAACAACTGCACCAAGGGCGCGCTCTGCATCGGGCTGGCGGACGGCGGCGGCGGGTGCCGCACCATCTGCAACACCGACGGCGGCACCCCGTCGTGCTCGGCGGGCGCGTGCAACCCGGTCACCGGCATCGGCGCCGGCGTCTGCAACTGACGCGAGGAGTTTTTCGTGGAACTCGAGCTGTCCGGTTTTGGTGAGTTCGAAGGGGTGGAGTTGCTGCAAAAGCTCCACCTCTTTCAGAAGCTGACCTTCGACGAGACGACCCGGCTGGGCAGCATCATCCAGTACCTCGATCTCCCGCCGGACACGATCGTGATCGAAGAAAACGCCCTCGGCGACGCGCTCTACGTCGTCGCCAAGGGCGAGGTGCGCGTCACCCGCGACGTCAACAACGACGGCGTGCACGACGCGAACGAGGAGATCGGCCGCCTCAAGGACGGCGACCTCTTCGGCGAGATGTCGCTGATCGACGACCTGCTCACCAGCGCCCGCGTCACCACCGTCGGCGAATGCCGGCTGCTGAAGATGCCGCGCGACAAGTTCGAGGCGCTGCTGAGCGCGGACGAGAAGCTGGGGATCAAGGTCTTCAAGAGCTTCTGCCGCACCCTCTCCGAGCGGCTGCGGAAGACGACGGCGATGCTGGCGAAGACCCAGGCGATGTCGGTTTCAGTCCGGTAGCCGGAGGAAAGGAACCATGGAACTCGCGACCTTCAATCAGTTCCTCAGCGCGGCGGTGAAGAACGGCGCCTCCGACGTCCACTTCAAGGTCGGCTCGTCTCCGGCGCTGCGGGTCAACGGCCAGCTGCTACCGGTCAAGGTGCCGGCGCTGCAGCCCGAAGACACCAAGCGGATCTGCCAGCACATCCTCTCCGCGGGCCGCTACAGCGGCTCAATCGACGAGCTGCGCGATCTCGACACCAGCTACGCACTGGAAGGCGTCGGCCGCTTCCGGGCGAACATCCACCGCACCAAGGGCTCGCTGGGCGCGATCATGCGCTCGATTCCCTTCACCGTCCCCGACTTCCAGAAGCTGGGGCTGCCGAAGGTGCTGGAGAAGATCAGCCAGGAAGAACGGGGGATGATCCTCGTCACCGGCGTCACCGGCTCGGGCAAGAGCTCCACCCTCGCGGCGATCGTCGGCTACATCAACGCCCACTACCGCAAGCACATCCTCACCATCGAGGACCCGATCGAGTTCCTCCACGAGGACAAGTTCTCCCGGGTCACGCAGCGGGAGATCGGACCCGACACCCCCAACTTCACCCATGCCCTGCGCGCCGCGCTCCGGCAGGACCCGGACGTGATCCTCGTCGGCGAAATGCGCGATGCGGAGACGATCGAGATCGCGATCAAGGCGGCCGAGACCGGCCACCTGGTGCTCTCCACCGTCCACACCACCGACTGCTACCGGACCATCAGCCGAATCATCGGCGTCTTCCCGCCCGAGGGGCAGACCGGGGTGCGAAACCGCCTCGCGGAGAACCTGAAGAGCTCGGTCAGCCAGCGGTTGCTGCCGCATGCGTCCGGCAAGGGCCGGGTGGTCGCGGCGGAGATCATGGTGTCCACTTTGTCGGTGGTGGAGTTCATCAAGGACACCAAGCGCACCCACGAGATCAAGGACTACCTCGAGAAGAACCACGACATCCTCGGGACCCAGAGCTTCGACATGCACCTCGCGGCCCTGCTGCGCGACAAGCAGATCACGCTCGAGGTCGCGCGCGACGCGGCGACCAACCCCGCCGACTTCGAGCGGGCGCTGGCGTTCGAAGGGTAGAGGTTTTCAGCTCCGGGCGCGGCGCCGCACCGCGAAGAGCCACGCGAGCGCGCCGAAGCCCAGCGGAAGGGCGGTGGTACTGCAGCCCCCGCCTGAGCTGGTGCCGCCGCCCGCTCCGCCGCCGGTGCCGCCCGTTCCTCCGGTGCCGCCCGTTCCCCCGGTGCCTCCAGCGCCTCCACCCGAACCGCCGCTGCCGCCCCCCGCGCCGCCGGTCCCGCCGCCCGCTCCGCCGCCGGTGCCAGAGGCGGTCACCGCCACCGGGATCGACGTCGACCGGGTCTCGTTGCCCGCGATGTCCCTGGCGATCGCCTCCAGCGCCTGGGACCCTCCGGGGAGGCCGGCGACGGTGGCGTAGGTCAGCCGCCACGGCGGCCCCGAAGTCACCTTGCCGATGGGCAACTGCGCGACCTCGAAGCGGACCTCGGCGACGCCGGTGTTGTCCGCGGCGGTGGCCTCGATCACCAACCCGGCGGCGAGCGCCACGCCCGCGCTCGAAGGCTTCACCAGGCTGACCGTCGGCGGCACCTTCTCGATCGAGCCGCTGCCCGGCGCCTTGCCGACGGCGAAGGTGGCGGCGGTGCTCACCGTCACTCCGACCGTCGCCGAGGCCTGGACGATGAAGTCCCCGCCCATCGAGTTCTGCGCCTTGAGCAGGCCGGTGGCGTTGATCGTCCCACCGCCGGCAGGCACCGCGTAGGCGATCGTCGGCTGGGTGGCGATCGGCGCGTCGAACTGATCGCGCGCGGTGAC
>JAYVRT010001114.1:0-2913 GCA_043776025.1 Archangiaceae bacterium
CCTGGGATGCCCTCTGGCCCCACTTGGCGGCGCCAGCCTCCTGAACCCGGGCTCGTGCAACCCACCCTAACCGGTCGTATCGCTTGACATCTGGGCGGCTGCCTGTATCTTTGGGCGCCCGTTTGTCCCGAAGGAGCCGCAGTGGAAGAGGAAAAGAAGGACGCGCCGAAGGAGATCCACATCCAGGTGGAGCTCGATCCGGTGACCGCGCAGGGCGTCTACGTGAACCTGGCGATGGTCAACCACACCGAGACCGAGTTCACCTTCGACTTCCTCTTCATCCAGCCGCAGCAGCCGAAGGCCTCCGTGCGGGCGCGCATCATCTCTAGCCCCAAGCACACCAAGCGCCTCATCGAGGCCTTGAAAGACAACCTCGCCAAGTATGAGAAGCGCTTCGGCACTGTTGAGCTGTCGGAGTCCGACGGCAGCCTGATCGTGCACTGACCGACGGCTAACCATCGATTTTCAAGCCTACACGTTCAATAATAACCCCGGATCATTTGAAGGAGTTCGACCATGCCCAAGAAGACCCCGCAGCCGAAGAATCGCCGCAAGACCGCCCGCCTGCGCGCCAAGCTCAAGCGCAAGGACAAGAAGCGCGTCGCCCGCATGGCCGGCAAGAAGCGCCCGTAGCGCGCGGGTCGCCGCAAGGCTCGCGGGCGAGCCCTGAAAGCAAGAACGCCTTCCCCCGTTTACTCGTGGGAAGGCGTTTGCGTTTTCCGATGCGGCGTTTTCCGATGCGGCGTTTTTCGATGCGGCGTTTTTCGATGCGGCGTTTTTCGATGCGGCGCTCAGGGCTGCTGTGAATCCTGGAAGCTGAAGCGGAGCTCGAAGTCGCAGAGCTTGAAGTCGTCGCCCTCTTCGATTCGCTTGTGATCCAGGTTCTGGCCGCGGAAGTCGATGCCGTTCACGCTGCCCAGGTCCTGCAGGTAGTAGCTACCATTTCGATACGCGATGGCCGCGTGCCGGCGAGAGATGTTGGAGTCCTTGATGGTCAGGTGACAGCCGGTGCGCCCGCGACCGATGATGAAGTCTTCGGTCGGATCGATGAGGTAGCGCTGACCATTGAAGTAGAGATAGAGCCGGCGCGGCGCGGGCGCCGGGGGCTGTGCCGGTGGAGGCGGCGGCGACGCTCGCCCGGCGTGGGTCGGCGGTTGCGGAAACACGCCGGAGTCCTCGCCGGAGTCCGAGGGCCGGGGGCGCGGCGCGGAGCCGTACCCTCGTGAGCGCGCGAACTGCTTCATCGCTTCATTCAAGAGCGCTTCGCGCGAGAACCCCGTCTCGGCCGCGATCCGCGCGAACGTCTCCCAGAGATCGTCGCGGCAAGTAAACTCGCGCCGGCTTCGCTTTTCGTGTTCGGCCATGACGGGGATGAAATTACCTGAGGCGACCCGACTCGTGCAACCGCCAACGCAACAAGACCGGTGCCGTGACGCGAATGGTGGCCTGGCCTCCCATCGCCGAGCCGCGATTTCTCCCGGCTGCGCTCCACCGCTTGAACGCGACAACACGACAACACGACAACAGGTTAATCGTGCGGCGGGCAAGAGCGGTATGCTACGCTTGTCGAATGATCATAGCGCACCCTGGCCGACGGCGATCGCGCCGCGCTCGACCCACGTTCCAGCTCCTGCGCGCGGCGATCTACCTGGCAGCACCGACCCTCCTCGCCTGCGGCGGTGATGGCGGCGGAGTCACCGCGGACTCGCTCGATCCCAGAAGCGAGCCGGTGGTGGTCACCGGGCTCGGTGAGGTGACGTCCATGGCCACGGGCACCGGCCACTCGTGCGCAGCCCAGGTCGGCGGCGCGGTGCGCTGCTGGGGTTGGAACCTCTATGGACAGCTCGGTAACGGCCAGAACGGGGACTTCCGCACCACCCCCGGCCTCGTCGGGAGCCTGACCAATGTGCGCGCCCTCGCGGCCGGCAACGAGCACACCTGCGCGCTCCTGGGCGACGGCACCGTCTCGTGCTGGGGGAAGAACGACTTCGGCCAGGTCGGCGATGGCACGGCTGGGAGCTCGGCCTTCCGCGCCTCCCCCGCCAAGGTCATCGGCGTCGCCCGCGCCACGGCGGTCTCCGCGGGTGGGTACACCTCATGCGCGCTCATCGAAGGCGGCGCGGTGCGATGCTGGGGCCTCAACAGCTTCGGGCAGGTGGGTGACGGCACCCTGGGCGCGGGCCAGAATCGCAGCACCGCGGCGACGGTCCTGGGCCTGGGCGACGCCAGCAGTATCTCGGTGGGCAGCTCCCACGCGTGCGCCGTCGTCAGCAACGGCACCGTGCGCTGCTGGGGCGCGAACACCTTCGGCCAGCTCGGCGATGGCACCACCGAGAACCGCGCCAGCGCCGTGCAGCTCCGCAACCTGATGAGCGTCGCGGGCGTCTCGGCGGGCGGCGGGCACACCTGCACGATCGGATCCGGCCGCGCCTTCTGCCTGGGCGCCAACAACGCGGGCCAGCTCGGCAACGGCACCTCGGTCAGCTCCACGTCGGCGCTGGAGGTGGTGGGCCTGTCCAGCGTGGGCACGCTCTCAGCGGGATCGGCGCACACCTGCGCCATCCTGGCCGACAAGACCGCGCGCTGCTGGGGCGCAAACTCCGACGGCCAGCTCGGCAACGCCACCTTCCTCGGCGCCGAATCGCCGGTCGCGGTCAAGGGGCTCTCGAACGGATTCCTCGTCACCGCGGGGGGCGGGCACACCTGCGCCATCCTCGCCGATCGCACCGCCCGCTGCTGGGGCCGCAACAGCTACGGCCAGCTCGGGTCGGGCAACCACTGAGCCACTGAGAGTGAGCCACTGAGCCACTGAGCCACTGAGCCGCGACGCGTCAATTCACGGCGACTCATATATGCTGACCGTCGATGGAAACCTCCCGTCTGCCTTCGAACGATGCCGTTGCCTCGGTCTGT
>JAYVRT010001115.1:0-9799 GCA_043776025.1 Archangiaceae bacterium
GGTGGAGCAGCCGGTGCTGCGCGCCCAGCCCTCGTCGGCCGACGACGCCGAAGTGGGCCTGGCGCTGGTCGAGCTGAGCCGGACCGTCGGAGGCTACGCCCGGGTCAACCCCGCCGTCCTCGGCTATGGCCCGCGGTGGAAGAGTCTGCCGGCGTTGTTAGCGCCGCGGCGGAGCCAGCCGCTGGCGGCGCTGGAGAAGAATTTTCACCCGTTCGTCTACACCTCGGAGGAATGACCATGAAGCGTCTGCCCCTGTTGTTCGCCCTCGCCTTGTCTGCCGTCGCCCTCGCGCAGCCCGGGCCCCCGATGCCCCCGATGCCGCCGCCCCCGGGAGGAGGCTTCTTCCACCCGGGGATGGGGATCCCTCCGCCGGTCGCGGCGAAGCTGGGGATTCCCCCGGAAGCGGTGAAGCGGATTCAGCAGCTCGGCTTCGACGCCAATGATCAGATGATCAACCTCGAGGCCGACCTGAAGCGCGCCCAGCTGGAGCTCGACCGTGCGCTGGCGCAGCCGAGCCCAGACGAGCCGGCGACGCTGCTGAAGCTCGAGAAGATCAGCCGCGCCGAGCTGGCGGTGCGCAAGAACCGGATGTCGCTGATGCTGAAGATTCGCGCACTGCTGGGTCCGGAGCTGTGGACGAAGCTCGAGGCCGAGCTGCCGATGATGGGCGAACCGGGCGGGCCCGGGCGCCACGAAGTGCGGATCATCCGCAAGCGCGACGGCAACGGCCCAGTCGACGAGGACGTTCAGGTCCGCTGAGGCAAGCCGCTGCAATCGCTTCTTCGGTGGCGCGTAGTTCCTTTGGCCGCGGCTGATTCCCATCCGGTCGCGGCAGGTGGCCGTGCGCCCGAGAATCCCCTCGGGCGTGCGGCTGCATTATTCGCTATTGCACCCGGCGTGAGCTCCTCCGCCGTACGCCTGCAGCAGTTGCGACAGCTCCACGCGGGCCTCGACGCCTGCCGCAAGTGCCCCAAGATGATCGGCCCGGTGGTGCACGGCCCGGCGCTCCTCTCACCGGTGCTGCTGATCGGCCAGGCTCCGGGCCCGCGGGAAGGCAAGTTCGGCCGCCCCTTCGCGTGGACGGCGGGGAGGACGATGTTCCGTTGGTTCGAGGAGGCGCTCGGCCACGGCGAAGAGACGATGCGCCAGCGCATCTTCATCTCCGCGGTGGCCCGCTGCTTTCCAGGAAAGGCGAAGGGTGGAGGAGACCGGCGGCCCGACGAGGACGAGATTGCTGCCTGCGGTCCGTGGCTGCAGGGCGAGGTCGCGCTGCTCCGGCCGAAGCTGGTGCTCCCGGTGGGGACGATGGCGATCGCGCAGGTGCTGGGCCACACCGGCCCGCTGAAACAAGTCGTCGGCCAGGCGCTGCGCCGCAGCTGGCTCGGCGCCGAGGTCGACGTCATCTGCCTGCCCCACCCGTCGGGAGCGTCGACCTGGCATCGGATGGAGCCGGGGATCACGCTGTTGAAGAAGGCGCTGAGGCTGGTGAAGCGCCACCCCGCGGTGGCCGAAGCCTTCGGCTGAGCCTCCAAGGTGTGGTACGCCCGCAGGTCTCATGGCCTTCCCTCCCCATGCGTTCGCGATCAACGACGGGCGCGTCTACTCCGAGTGGGAAGTGCACAAGTTGGCGGCCACTGGGGTGCGGCAGTTCTCGCTCGCCGGGGCGCTGGGTGCGATCTTCCTGATTCTCCTCGACGCGGTGGTCTTCCGTGAGGGGCGGCCCGAGGTCGCGATGCCCGGCTGGCTGCCGAAGGTGGCGCTCGGCCTCACCGCGGCGATCGCGATCGCCTTCTTCATCCTCGCGCAGCTGCGCCAGGTCGAGCTCCAACGGCCCCAACTGCTCGGCGCGCTGCTGGCCCTGGCGCTCAGCGCCGGAGGGGCGCTCGCCGCGGCCGCGGGTGGCGGCCTCAACGGCCCGCTCGGCTTCGGTTTGGTGCCGGTGCTCCTGCTGTGGCCGCTGCTGATGCCGGGCGGCCCGCTGACGGCGCTCGCGCCGGTGGGGGGCGGCGTGTTGGTCCACCTCGGAATCCTGTTGGGCCTGGGCGGCGGCGCGCTGTCGGGCGAAGGCCGTGCGCTCGGCGGGGTGTTGGTGCTCGCCTCGGCGGTGGCGCTCGGCACGGCGCAGGTCGTCGAGCACTGGCGGGGACGGGCAGCGGAGTACTCGCAGCACGACTGGCTCACCAGCGCGCTCTCGCGGCCTTTCCTCGAAGACCGCCTCGGCGCGCTGTGCGCCCAGCGCAGCCGCAGCCTCGCCCCGGTGTCGATGGTGATGTTCGACCTCGACCGGTTCAAGACCATCAACGACACCTACGGCCGCGGGGCGGGTGACGAGGTGCTGGAGATGCTCGTCTCCGGCGTGAAGGCGGAGATCCGCGCCAGCGACTTCATCGGCCGCTACGGCGGCGACGAGTTCCTGCTCGTGCTCGACGAGTGCGAGGGGAAGATGGCGATGGCGCTGCTCGACCGGCTCCGCGATCGCTTCAACGCCAAGCCGATGGTGATCGAAGACAACCAGGTGCGAATCAGCTTCTCCGCCGGCATCGTCTCGGTCGCGCCGGGAGATCCGCTGGTGGTCAAGGAGCTGCTGCGCAACGCCGAGCGGGCGCTGATC
Source organism: Archangiaceae bacterium (assembly GCA_043776025.1). GTDB lineage: Bacteria > Myxococcota > Myxococcia > Myxococcales > Myxococcaceae > JAYVRT01. Next base: position 2,612 of record JAYVRT010001115.1, read on the forward strand.
AACAGCAAGGAAGCCGGCCGCAACCGCACCGCGATGGCGCCGCCGCCTCCACCGCACGAGGGCCCGCCGCCGCCCAAGGGCGCCAAGCCCGGCGAGCCGGTGACCAACCCCGAAGAGACCGCCGTCGGCAGCTAAGCTCCCGTGGCGCCCCCGAAGAAGGTCGACGACAAGCGGCAGGCGATTCTCGACGCCGCGCTCGGGCTGTTCGCCGACCAGGGCTTCCACGGCACCAGCGTCCCGGAGATCGCTCGGAAGGCGGGCGTCGCCGCCGGCACCATCTACCGCTACTTCGACGGCAAGGACGCGCTGGTCAACGTGCTCTACCGCCACTGGCGCGAGACGGCACAGCAGTTCATCCTCTCCAGCTTTCCGGTGACCGCCGGGCCGCGGGAGCAGTTCGGCGCCTACTGGCAGCGGCTGGTGCAGTTCGCGATCGAGCACCCCAAGGCGATCGCCTTCCTCGACTTTCACCACCACGGGCCGTACCTCGACCGCCAGAGCACGGCGGTCGAGAAGCAGAACCGCGAGACGCTCAAGCCGTTCATCGAGGCGGCGCAGCAGCTGGGCCACCTCAAGCCGGTGCCGCCGGAGGTGATTATGGCGGTGGTCATCGGCGCGTTGATCGGCCTGGTGAAGAGCGCCCGCGAGGGCAACCTCAAGCTGACGCCCCAGATCATCCGCGACGCGGAAGAGGTCTGCTGGTCGGGCGTCTCCGCAACGCACTCCCGCCCCGGGCGCTGAGCTCCAAGCCCCCGGTTTCCCGAGCGTCCCAGCGCCTGATTGGAAATTGAATGAACATTCATTCGCATTTCAAAGGTCTCTGGTGTTATGTGTGAATGAACGTTCATTCATTACCCGGGAGCTTTGCGATGCGCCGTCTCACAGGGTCGTTGGTGGTCCTCCTCGCCGTCGCTTGCGGCAACCCGCCGGCTCCACCGGCCGACGCCGCGCCCACCTGGAACCACGACGTCGGACCGCTGGTCGAGCACAGCTGCGGCGCGTGCCATGTCGCCGGCGGCATCGCGCCCTTCCCGCTGCAGACGCTGGCGCAGGTGAAGGCGATGGGCGCGGCGATGCGCGCGGCGATCGAGAGCCGCCGGATGCCGCCCTTCCTCGCCAGCCACGACTGCACCGAGTACCTCGACGACCCGTCGCTGAGCGACGAGCAGATCGCGCTCTTCGGAAAGTGGCTCGACGCGGGTGCGCCGGAAGGGCCAGCCGAGCCGGCCCCGAGCAAGACCGGTCTCGACGGCGCGGCGGGGCTGACCCGGGTCGACCTGTCGCTGCAGATGCCGGTGGACTACGTGCCGCAGCGCCAGCCCGACGACTACCGCTGCTTCGTCCTCGACTGGCCCTACGCGACGACGAAGTACGTCACCGGCTTCCGCGCCCTCCCGGGAAACCCGAGCGTGGTGCACCACGTGATTGGCTTTCTGATTCCGCCCGACCGCGTCGCCACCTACCAGAAGCTGGACGACGACGAGCCCGGCCCTGGCTACACCTGCTTCGGCGGGGCGGGCGCAGGCAATGACCGCGGCATCAGCTGGGTCGGTGCCTGGGCGCCGGGCGGGGCTGGCAACATGTACGCAGCAGACACCGGGCTCGGCGTCGCTCCCGGGAGCAAGATCGTGATCCAGGTCCACTACAACTCGCGCGACCCGCACCCCACCAGCGACCGCACCACGCTTCAGATGGCGCTCGCGGACGACGTCCGCCACAAGGCGGTGCTGGCGCCGTACACCAACCCCGATTGGCCGCAAGGGGTGGGGATGGAGATCCCCGCCTTCCAGAAGTCGGTGACCCACAGCTGGGCGTTCGACCCGACGCCGTTCATGGGCCTGATGACCAACGGCACCATCGCCAGCGGGCAGGCGGTGAAGATTCACATGACGACGATGCACCAGCACCTGCTCGGGGTGAGCAACCGGCTGTCGATCGACCACGCCGGCGGGACGAAGGAGTGCCTCGTCGACATCCCCCGCTGGGACTTTCACTGGCAGCGCAACTACCAGCTGAAGAAGGCGAAGGTGCTCAGGCCAGGCGACAAGCTCACCGTCTCCTGCACCTGGGACAACAGCGCCGAGAACCAGCCGGTCATCGACGGGGTGAAGCAGCAGTCACATGACGTGAAGTGGGGAGAGCGCACCACCGACGAGATGTGCCTCGGCGTCGTCTACGTCACCGAGTAGGGCCCCTTCCAAAGGGGCGTCGTGTCCCGGCCCGGGCGGGCGTACAGTCCGCGCCATGCCCCCTCCGATCCGCAACAACGGCGCTCCGGCCGTCAGCACGCCGGCCCGCACCCCGACGACGCCGGCGGCGGCTACTCCCGCGGCGCCTGCTCCGGCTGCGCCGGGCAACAAGGGCTGGGGCCCGGGGGCTCCCGGCGCGATTCCCACCGCGGTGAACGACGGCTTCAAGGGGCTCGGCCGCACCCTCGCCGGAGGAATCGACCGCGCCGGCGCCGCCACCGCCGGAAAGACGGACTTCGAGCTGGTCCCCGGCCGCTACCCCGACGCCGTCGGGCTGCCGCAGATCCTCGCTGCGATCGGCAGCTCGCCCCAGGGCCAGGCGACGGTGCAGGCGTTGCTGACCCAGATGCAGGCGAAGACCGGCATCGCGATTCCGGCCGACGTGCAGGCGGCGGCGATGAAGAACCCCGAGCTGGCGACCCGCGCGTTCGAGGTCTCGGTCGCGCAGATTTCCCACGGCGTCGAAGGCGTGAACGCCGCCTACCGGGCGGGGAAGCTGAAGCAGGTGGAGCCACGCGCGCTCGCGCTCCCCCAGAAGTTCGATCTCTCGCAGCTCGACGCGGTGCCGTGGACCCGGCCGCAGCCGGAAATGAAGCAGCTGGCGCCCGGGCTGTTCATGGGCGACCTGCCGAGCGCGACGTCCGACGCGGACCTCAAGCGCAACACCGTGATGTCCGAGGTGTTCCAGCGGCTGTCGAGCAACGCCAGCGCCGCCCCGGACGCGAAGTTCGAGGTCGCCTACGGCGGAAAGTCCTTCACCAAGCTCGATGACTTCCTCGGCGCGCTCAAGGCGGACGGCTACCAGGTCAACGTCAGCTTCCAGGAGCGGATCGCCAACTTCGCCAACCTGAAGACGGTGGTGCCCAACTCGAACCCGCCCCAGTTCCTCGACGTCCCCGCGCCGCTGATGGTGAAGACGGGCATCGTCGACGCGATGGGCAAGGAGGCGGTGGTGCCCTCGGCGCACTCGGAGATGATCATCTCGCTCCGCGCCGGGCCCAACTCCCACGGGCCGAAGCTCGACTCCGACCAGCGCTTCTTCCAGGGGGTGAGCGGCACTGGCTTCTTCCCCGCCGGCGGGTTCGCCGACCCGAAGTGGTGCGGGCACGTGACCCAGGCCGAGCTGTCGGGCGACGCGGCGATGAAGGCGATCAACCTCGCCGGCGTCTTCACCGACGTCGTCCACCAGAGCGCACAGAAGCTGAACCTCTATGCCGACGGCTACGGTGTCACCGGCGTCTGCAACGACTCGGTGGCGGTGGTCGAGCAGGCGATGACCGGCAAGGCGCACGAGTACCCGCTGGTGATGAAGGACGCGAGCCTGCTGGGCGAGCTGAACCGGCGGCTGGGCGACGGCGACCGGTCGGACGACGCGCTCTGTCAGAGCCTGAAGAAGGCGATCGCCGAGCTGCCGAGCGACGTGCGGCAGAACGCGACCAGCCGCGGCCGCGCGCTCTCCTCGATTCCGTGGAGCGCCGGCCAGGAGCCGTTTGTGAGCACCATCGAGGCGAGGAAGATCCTCGGGGGCTGACGGCTACTCGAGCACGCAGCCGCGCTTGTCGTCGACGTAGCGGGCGTGCGCCGCGGTGGTGAGCAGCGCCGAGGCCTCGACCGTCTTCGCGGTGAAGTCGACGGAGAAGCGCGCGACGTTGGGCGAGGCCTTGACCCACGCGTGGCAGAAAGCGTCGGACATCTTCATCACGAAGTAGCAACTGCAAGACATGCGGGCGGCGTTGCCGACGGCGAGCTGGGCGTCATTGCTGGCGTAGGTCCGCGGCGAGCCGTTGGGGTCGGCGCAGCCGGCGAGCAGCGTCAGGCAGAGCAGGGCGCGCTTCACCTGGCCACCTCGAGCGAGAGTGAAATCAGCCGCGAGAGGTCGACCGAGTCCTCGCGGTCGTCGCCGGTGCGGACGATGACCACGTCGGCGCTCGGCACCACCACGACGTACTGACCCCAGTGGCCGATCGCCGAGTAGGCATCGTCCGGAGCGTCCTTCCACGGCTTGACCTTCGCCGGCCCACTGACGCGATTGAGCCACCACATCCGCCCGTTGGGAGTGTCCTCGGTCGACGGCGCGCTCGAGGCAAACGACGCCGACGGCTCGACCGATTTGGTCACCCAGTCCTCGGGCAGCACCCGGGCGCCGTTCCAGCAGCCGTCGTGGAGGTAGAGGTAGCCGAAGCGCGCGTAGTCCCGCGGGGTGGCAAACAGATGGCTGCCGCCCAGCGGCGTGCCCTTCACATCCTCTTCGAGCACCACGTCCTTCATTCCGAGCACGTCGAACAATCCGGTCCACGCCCAATCGGCGCCGAGCTTCTGCACCAGCGCGCTCTTCGCGACCGTCGCCAGCAGCGTGGCCTCGGCGGTGGAGTAGCGCCAGACCTTGCCCGGCTCGCCGAAGAAGCGGTGGCCGGTGATGAAGTTGAGCATGTCGAGGTGGCCTTCTCCGAAGAGCATCGCGATCACGCTCGACACCTGGTACGTCTGTTTCTCGTACTCCTCTTGCCAGTCGAGACCGCTGGCGAACTCGAGCAGGTTGCCGACGGTGATTCGGCAGACCTCGCGTCGCTGCCCCGAGACGGAGAGGCACAGGGACTGGTCGAGCGTGAGCGCCCCTTGCTGAACCGCGACCCCGGTGAGCGCGCTGCTCACCGACTTGGCGACGCTCCAGGAGAGGTGGCGGTTGGTCGGCCCGTAGCCGCGGGCGTACTTCTCGTAGATGAGCTCTCCGCCCTTGATGATCACCAGCCCGTCGGTGCGCAGACCGAGCCGTTCGTCGTCGGCGCCAGTGAGGGTGAAGGCGTAGTCCTCGAGCGACTTGATCTGCGCCGCCCGCGAGTCCTTCACCGAACGGGTGGGCCAGTCTTCGCCCGGGTAGTTCACCCCGGTGGCGCAGGGCGCGGCGGCAGCGGCGCACGAGGAGAGGACCGCGAACACGTTGAGCGCGCGCATCAGAAGCTCACCTCGCCGGTGGGAATCACCCAGGTCACCGGCGCGCGGGGGTCGGCAGAGAGCCAGGCGGTCGCCGCCGTCTCCTTCTTCCGGGAAAACAGGTTCGAGGCGGTGGTCGCCGCCGACGGGAGGACGATCGCCTCGGCGAGGGTGAAGAGCAGCACCCGCCCGGCGACACCCACCGAGAGGCCGGCGAAGCCGCCGACGACGAGCGCGGCGACGTTCACCAGCAGCGTCACCGCGAAGGTCGGCCAGAATCGGTAGGTGCCCGGCGACTTCCAGTTGCCCACCAGCGTCACCACCCAGGCCACCGCCAGGGAAGGAACGATGCCGACGAGCAGCAGCGAAGGGATGAGCCCGACGTAGACCTGGTTGGTCAGCGAACCGAGCCAGGAGGCGAAGTAGAGCGAGGCCGGCACGGAGATCAGCGCCGCGCCGACGCCTGCCCCCGCCTGGTAGAGCCACAGCGGCCGGTCATCATCCGAGGGAAGCAGCGACGGCGCCGCGACGCCGGGTCCAGTCGCCCCCTGCGCATCCAGCAGCCGGGCCGAGTAACCCCACGCCGGACCGCTCAGCATCACCAGCAGCAGCCATCGACGATCCATGCGGGGCGTTTCTCAGACCTGGGCAGCGCGACGCAAGCGGTAACCACGCGCGCCCGGCCGTCGTACTGTCCGCCAATGCTCCAGAAAATCGTCGCGCTCTGGGTGAAGGTCATCGCCCTCGTCAACCGGCTCTCCTGGCTCGCGCCCCTCGCGATCCGGGTGAGCGTGGGAATCGCCTTCACCGTCACCGGGTGGGCCAAGCTCCACAACCTCGAGCAGATCATCGGCTACTTCACGAAGCTGGGGATCCCCGCGCCACAAATCCAGGCGCCGTTCGTCGCCGGCCTCGAGTTCTTCGGGGGCATCGGGCTCATCCTCGGCTTCGGCTCCCGCTTCTTCGCGGCGCCGCTGATGGTCTCGATGGGGGTGGCGATCCTCACCGCGAAGAAGGATCAGATCGAAGACTGGACCGATCTGTTCGACTTCATCGAGTGGCACTACCTCGTCTTCTTCCTCGTCATCGCGTTGATCGGCGCCGGGCCGGTGTCGCTCGACGCGCTGATCAGCAAGAAGCTTATTCCTTCTTCTCCTCCGGCTCCGGGGGACCCTCGAACTCCCACTTCCACGTCTTCTTCTCCCCCGCTTTGACGACGACCTCCTCTTCGTGGGCGTCGCCCTTGTTCGTCACCCGGAAGACGTGTTTGCCGGCGGTGAGCTTGAGCACCATCGGCTTGGCGCCGGTGCCCTTCTTCTTTCCGTCGACCAGCAGCTCGGCGGTCGCCGGCTTGATCTCGATGTTCCAGGTGCCAGGCCCGGACGGGGCGGCGTGCAGCAAGAGGGCGGCGGCGAGCGGGATCAACATGACCCCATCCTACGCCCGCGCCCGGGCGCACGCGAAAACCAGCCCGTCTACATTTTGACTGAGTAGACGAAGCTGGCCTTGGGGGCCCGCAGCCAGCGCTCGGTGATGCTCGCGCGGACCTTCTCCCAGTCGTCCTTGGCGTCGACGAAGTCGGCCTTGAGCTTCTCGGCCGCCGCCTTGTCGCCCTTGCCCTTTGCCATCAGCACCTGCTTCTCAAGCTCGGCGGTGGCGGTCTTGAACTTCTTGAAGTCGAGCTCGATGCAGCCGACGTCGGTGCCGTTGCCGGCCTTTGCTTCGCTCTTCCAGGTCAGGGCGCCCGCCTTGCGCAGGAAGCCCTGCTGAATCGAGGCGAGCTGGCTGTAGTTCTTCGGCTTGCCGTCGGCGGAGTACATCCCCCGCGAGATGTGGCCGAAGCCCCAGGCGATGTCGCGGACGTGGGCCTTGTCCGCTTCGTCCTGGGTGATGACCTTCTTCTCCACCAACCAGTCGGCGAAGAACATCGCCGAGGTCTGCGCCTTGAGCTCTTCCATCGTCGCCGCCAGCGGCCCGCCGAACAGCTCGTCGTCCGCCTTGCCGCCGA
>JAYVRT010001116.1:0-2907 GCA_043776025.1 Archangiaceae bacterium
ACCGTCGCCCGGGCGGCATCGAGGGTCTCCGACATCGCGACCTTCAGGCCGTTCTGCCGCAGCACCTCGGCGAACTCGACGATCCGCGCGTCCATGGCGTCAGCGCTCCATCACCAGCACCGCCTCGATGTGGCGGGTCTGGGGGAAGAGATCGAACAGCTGAAGGCTCAGCGGACGCAAGCCTTGCCCGAACAGCTCCTCGGCGTCACGCGCCAGCGCGGCGGGGTCGCAGGCGACGTAGACCAACCGCTTGGGCAGCAGCCGCGCCGCGAGCTTGCCCAGCCCGGGCGCGCCGGTGCGCGGGGGGTCGACGAGGATCCGATCGAAGGTGCGGCCTTCCTTCCCCAGCCCCTCGAGGATCTTCAGCGCGTCGCCCTGGACGAAGCGCACGTTCTTCAGGCCCTCGGCCGCCCGCTGGGCCAGCTGGAGCGACACCGCCGACGACTCGGCCGCGAGCACGGTCCCGGCGCGGGCGGCGATCGGCAGGGTGAAGTTGCCGTTGCCGCAGTACAGCTCGAGCACCGCGTGCTCCGGGCCAGCTGCCAGCCCCTCGACCGCGGCGGCCACCAGCCGCCCATTCACCTCGGCGTTGGCCTGGGCGAAGGCGTCGGGCCGCAGCCGCACCGCCCCATCGCGCAGCTCGACCTTGCCGAAGGTCTCCACCCGCCCCTCCCTGGTCGCCAGCACCACCCCCAGCCCGCCGCGGCTCAAGGCCTCGGCCTTTTCCCGGTCCCTGGGCTTGGGCCCGTCCTTCAGGTGCAAGGAGACGGCGGTCTTTCCCTCCGCCTCGAGCAGCTGCACCCGCTCGAAGTCCTTGAGCGCCGCGCCGAGCCCCTGGGCGATCGCCGCCGGCAGCCCTTGCAGCGGCGGCGTCAGCGCCGGACAGCGATCGACCGCGACGGTCTCGTGGGTGCCGCGCCCGAAGAAGCCCAGCTGCTTGCCGACGGGGTGGAGCACCGCCCGCCTCCGGTAGGCGAGCGCGTTCTTGCCCCAGACGGTGGGCAGCAGCGTCAGGTGTCCGCGATCGAACCCGCCCAGGTGCTCGAGCGCGGAGAGAACGATCTCCTCCTTCGCCTGCCGCTGCACCACCTCGTCCACGTGGAGCCAGTCACACCCGCCGCAGCGATCAGCGAGCGGGCACGCGCTCTGGCGGCGGTGCGGGCTCTGAACGACCCAGACGATCACCTCGCCGCGCAGCACCCGGCCGACCTCGGCCACCGACGCCTTGACCCGCTCGCCTGGCAGGGCCCCCTCGACGAAGACGGTGCGGCCGCCGAGGTGAGCGACGCCGTCACCCGACTTCGCCAGCCGTTCGATCGTGAGTTCTTCGTGCCGCACTCAAAAGCCGTGAGTCAGTGGCTCTTGCGCGGGACCTCGGAGGCGGCGTCCGGCAGCTCTTTGCGCAGCCGCTCGACGAACCGCTCAATCCGGACCTGCTTGTCTTCGTCGACGTCGACGAACTCGATGCCCATGCCCGGCACCTGGTTCTGAACGTTGTCGAACTCGCTCACCCGGATCACCTTGCCGGTGAGATCGAAGGGGAACGCCGCGTCAGGCAGCGAGATGATCAGCCGCACCGTGCTGCCGAGGGCGAGCGGGTTGCGGGTGTTGATGAACATGCCCCCGCGGGAGATGTTGACCGCCCAGTCGGTGATGAAGCCGTCGACGGTCCGGTAGGCGACGAGCAGCTCGTGCTGGAGCCGGTCGTTCTGCCGCTTGGCAATGCCCTTTTTCTCCGCCTTATCCGCCATCGTGGCCGCGACTATACCCGTGTTGCAGCGGCCCGCTACCGCATTGCTCACTCAAGACAGGTGGTTGGCGACGTGCATCGACTGCACCGCCTCGTAGCCGCCACGATCCACCGGGCCGTAGGCGAAGTGCGGGGCGTAGGGCCCAGGGTGGGCGCGGAAGAGCGCGATCGCCTCTCTCAGCCGCCGCTGCCCTTCGGCGAGCGGCAGGGCCAGGTCGATCGCAGGCGCACCAGGGATCGCGGCCGTCAGATCGTGGGACATCTGCCCTCTGTTGAGGAAGCGCCCGAGCACCAGCTTCCCGACCGTCTTCTGGAAGAGCGCCCCCTTCTGGGTGGGAAACCCGCGCACCGAGAACTCGATGCTCTGGCCGCAGTGGGCCAGCGCCCAGCCCAGGCCCGGCCGATCGGCCAGGCCATCGACCTTCGCGAGGACCTCGTCGAAGGAGCCCAGGCGCACGCTTCGCCGCTCAGACCTTGATCGTCTTCAGGTCGCTGGCGACCTTGAGCTTCGGCTGGGTCAGCTTCTGCACCGACTCCACCGTCTGACCGGGGGCGAGCTCGCGCAGCACCAGGCCCTCGGGCGTGACCTCGAGGAAGGCGAGATCGGTGACGATGAAGTGGACGCACTTCTTGCCCGTCAGCGGCAGCGCGCAGCGATCGAGGATCTTCGGCTGACCTTCCTTGTTGGCGTGCTCCATTGCGACGAAGACCTTCTTCGCGCCGATCGCCAGGTCCATCGCGCCGCCCATGCCCTTGACCATCTTCCCGGGGATCGTCCAGTTGGCGAGATCGCCCTGGGCGCTGACCTCCATCGCCCCGAGCACCGCCATGTCGACGTGGCCGCCGCGGATCATCCCGAAGCTCATCGCCGAGTCGAAGAAGGAAGCGCCGGGGACGACGGTGACCGTCTCTTTCCCCGCGTTGATCAGATCCGGATCTTCCTGCCCTTCGACCGGCCAGGGGCCGATGCCGAGCAGGCCGTTCTCCGACTGGAGCATCACGTCCACCCCGGGCGGAATGTAGTTGGCGACCAGCGTCGGCAGGCCGATGCCGAGGTTGACGTAGAAACCGTCACGGAGCTCTTTCGCGACGCGCTGGGCGATCTGTTCACGGGTCAGGGGCATGGGATCCTCAGGCGGTGACGGCTTTGCGAACGG
>JAYVRT010001117.1:0-9774 GCA_043776025.1 Archangiaceae bacterium
CCACCACCGCGCCGGTCCGCGGACAGGCCACCCCGGCTCCGGCCCCCGCCGAGCCGATTCCCAGCGCCGCCGCGAAGAAGGTCGCCGAGGGCGATCGCCAGATGAGCGAGAAGAAGTACCGCGAGGCGAGCTTCAGCTACCAGGACGCGGTCAACGCCGACCCGAAGAACGTCGAGGCGCTCTTCAAGCTCGGCAACACCCTCGCGGTGCTCGGGTACTACGGGCAGGCGATCGACAAGTGGAACATCGTCGAGCAGACCTCGACCGATCCGACCATCAAGAAGAGCGCCGCGGACAACATCGCCAAGGCCCAGGCGAAGATGGCCTCGGTGCAGGGCGCCTCGCCCCAGGCCCAGGGCAAGCCCGCCGGCTCGGGCCCGGTGGCCGACACCACCCGCGCCCAGGCGCGCGCCTACTACGAGCAGGGCGTGAAGCAGATCGGCGCCCGCGACTACGGCAACGCCCTCGCCAGCCTTTCCGCCTGCCTCCAGCTCGAGCCGGCGCTCTCCGTCGGTTACGTCGCGCGCGGGTCGGCGTTGATCGGGCTGCGGCGCTTCGCCGAAGCGGCGGTCGACTACCAGTACGCGCTGCGCCTCGACCCCAACCTCGGCTCACCGCTCTACGGCCTCGCCGAGTCGTACCGGGGCATGAACCGCCCCGCAGACGCGCGGACCTACTACGAGAAGTACGTCGCCAGCGGCAGCAGCGACGTGCGTCCCGAGCTGCAGACTGACGCCCGCACCAAGATTGAGCAGCTGCGCGGCCAGTGAGCGCCTCCGCGGTGATGAACACCACCGACATCAAGGCCCTCACCGAGAGGGTGCAGAAAGAGAGCGCGTTCGTCGAGGCGCTCTTCGTCGAGACCGGCAAGGTGATCGTCGGTCAGAAGTACATGCTCGAGCGGGTGCTGATTGGCCTGCTCTGCAACGGCCACGTGCTCCTCGAGGGCGTGCCGGGCCTGGCGAAGACGCTCACCGTACGCACCTTCGCCGACGCGCTCTCCGCCGCGTTTCAGCGGATCCAGTTCACCCCCGACCTGCTCCCCGCCGACCTGATCGGCACCGTCATCTACAACCAGCAGACGAGCAGCTTCGCGGTGCGCAAGGGGCCCATCTTCGCGAACATCATCCTCGCCGACGAAATCAACCGCGCCCCGGCGAAGGTCCAGTCGGCGCTGCTCGAGGCGATGCAGGAACGCCAGGTCACCATCGGCAACAACACCTTCCCGTTGCCCCAGCCGTTCCTCGTGCTCGCCACCCAGAACCCGATCGAGCAGGAAGGCACCTACCCGCTCCCCGAGGCCCAGGTCGACCGCTTCATGCTCAAGGTGAAGGTCGGCTACCCCACCCGTGAGGAAGAGAAGGAGATCATGGGGCGGATGTCGGGAGAGACGATGCCCAAGGCGGGCAAGGTGATCAGCCCCGAGATGATCGCCGGCGCGCGCTCGGTGATGCACCAGATCTACATCGACGACAAAGTGAAGGACTACATCCTCAACATCGTCTTCGCGACCCGCGAGCCGACGAAGTACGGGCTGAAGGATCTATCGGACTTCATCCAGTACGGGGCCAGCCCCCGCGCCACGCTCTGCCTCACCCAGGCGGCGAAGGCCCACGCGTTTCTCCGGCACCGCGGCTTCGTCACCCCCGAGGACGTCAAGGCGATCGGCTTCGACGTGCTCCGGCACCGCGTCTCGCTCACCTACGAGGCCGAGGCCGAGGAGCTGTCGCCCGAACGGATCATCCAGCGCATCTTCGACAAGGTCGAAGTCCCTTAAGCGATGCTCCCCAAGGAGCTGATCAAGCGGATCCGCAAGCTGGAGATCGCCACCCGCCAGGTGGTCTCCGACATGCTCGCCGGCCAGTACCACTCGGTGTTCAAGGGCCGCGGCATGGCCTTCTCCGAGGTCCGCCAGTACCAGCCGGGCGACGAGGTGCGGACGATCGACTGGAACGTCACCGCCCGAATGAACGACACCTACGTCAAGGTGTTCACCGAGGAGCGCGAGCTGACGGTGATGCTGGTGGTCGACGTCTCGGCGAGCAAGGAGTTCGGCTCGAAGGACCGCTCGAAGGCGGAGATGGCCGCCGAGGTCGCTGCGCAGATCGCCTTCTCCGCGATCGCCAACAACGACCGGGTGGGGTTGATCCTCTTCTCCGATCGGGTCGAGAAGGTGGTGCCGCCACGCAAGGGCAAGAAGCACGTGCTCCGGGTGGTCAGCGACATCTTGAGCTTCAAGCCGATCGGGAAGGGCACGAAGATCAACGAGGGGCTCGACTACCTCGCGCGGATCGCCAAACGCAAAGCGGTGACCTTCCTCATCAGCGACTTCCTCACCTCCGATTACGAGAAGGCGCTGAGGATCACCGCGCGCCGCCACGACCTGGTGCCGGTGGTGATCTCCGACCCGTTCGAAATCGACTTCCCCGCGCTGGGCCTGGTGGACCTCGAGGACACCGAGACTGGCGAGCGGTGGCTGGTCGACACCTCCGACCCTCGCGTTCGCGGCCGCTTCCGTGTGCTGATGGACAACGCGCGGGACGATCGCACCCGGCTGTTCCGCAAGCTCCAGCTGGACCACGTCGAGCTCAAGGCCGGCGAGGACTACGCCGGGGCGCTCCAGCGCTTCTTCCGCGCCCGCGCCCGTCGAATGGCGGCGTGATTCGGCTACAGTTCGGGCTCGAGCGATGAGCACCAAGCCGGACGACGCCAAGAAGCCCTCACACCCGGAGCTCAAGGGCGTAAAGAGCCCGTCGCATCCGGAGCTCAAAGGCGTGAAGACGCCCACCCACCCCGAGCTGAAGCTGCCGGGGAGAGGGGACAAGTACACCGAGCAGTCGGACGACAACCGCGCGCTCGGCGATCACCTCGGCGGCGTCACCGGAAGCCACAAAGTGATGACCGGCGAGACGGCTCCCGAGGTGTCCCAGGGCGCCTGGCGCGAGCGCGCCTTCACCCCCCGGGCGACGATGGCCCGCGAGGAGATGCTCGCCGCCCTCAAGGCCACCATCGATGGCGCCCGCAGCGCCTCCGCCCCGGCCCCGGTCTTCGTCAGCCTGCGCGCCGACTGGCTTCCGGTGCTGCGCCAGGCGATGGAGCAGGCCGGCGGCGACGGCATCGACTGCTGGCTGCTGAGCGCGCTCAAGCCGCCTGGCCGAGCCCCCAAGGGGCTGCTGCTCGGCGAGCTGATCGACGCCTTCGGCAAGATGCGGGGCGCGCTGACCGTCGAGCAGCTGCTCACCCATGCCTCTGGCGCGATCGACGCGGTCGCGCGGGCGACCACCACCCCCACCCGCATCTCCTTCAAGCAGATGGAGCGCGAGCTCGAGGGCAAGGTCGAGATCCATGAGCTGCTGTTGATCCTCTTCTCCGACGACGGCGAGCTGAACAGCCGGCTGAAGGAGATCAGCGGAACGATGGACACCCTGCGGGGCCAGCTGAAGTCGATGCCCGGGGCCAAGCCCGACGGGATGTACTCGAACTTCGCCCGCCTCAAGGCCGAGGCCCGGGTGCTGACCGCCGAGCTCCATCGCCGTCAACACCCGTAGCGGCTCGGGATCCTTGATCTGAATCAAGGCGCCGAGGGTTCCGGGTCGAAAGTGGTACCTCGATAGGGCAGTGGGCAGTGGAGCAGATCCACTCCACTTTCCACCCCTCCCCCTCATGGGTTACAAGCGCGGCTGTTCGTTAACCCAATGACTTCACTGGGGAATGAGCCCATTCGCATGTCGGTCGGTGTAGGTGTCCGGACCGCGAAAACCCGGGTTTTTCATGTGGTTCGGGTGGGCACAAGGGTTGCTCTAGGTAGCCGCGATGCTCACCCGAGAAAAAGGGGAATGGCCAACCATGAACTTCCGGAACGCCCTTCTTGTGACGCTGTCCCTCCTGGCGATGTCGGCCAACGCGCAAACCGTCGATGCGGAGAAGACGGAGCGCTGTGCAACGAGACTCTCCATTTCCCTGCTCGGCAAGAGCCCGGTTTCGGCGCTGATGTCCAACGCCAACCCGCAGAGCCAGATTGACGCGATACTCGCGTCGCCCGACTTCCAGGAGCGCTTCTCGCGGTTCATCAACGCGAGCTTCAACAAGGATCCGGGCGCGACCGCGGCCGAGGATGCCGCCTACTACATGGCCAAGTATGTGCTGACCAACGGCAAGACCTGGGACCAGATGTTCCTCGCGCCCACCAAGGTCGACGTGCCCGCTGGCTCGCCCGCCGGCACCGCCCCGACGGTTCAGGACGACCCGAACGGCCTGGGCTACTTCCGCAGCAAGCCCTGGTTGCTCCGGTACGCCGGCAACGAGCTGGCGGGGATCAAGATCTCGACCGGTTACCGGATCATGAACAACACCATCGGCCTCCAGCTGGTCGCCTCGACCAACGCTCCGGGCGCCGACACCTCGCAGACCGGCCGCCAGAGCGCCGGCTGCCGTGCCTGCCACTTCGACGGCTGGTTCGCCCTCGACAAGGTCGCCAGCGTGCTGAGCCGCAAGGTCACCACCGTCACCAACGGCAACACGGTGGTCACCTTCGGCCCGCCCCCCGCCGCGCCCCAGGATGTCCTCGGCGGGATGGTGATCAACGACGACAAGGAACTGGTCACCGCGCTGGTCAACAGCCAGGCCTTCCAGTTCCGCGCCTGCCGCATCGCCTTCGAGTACCTCTACGGTCGGCCGGAGATGACCTGTGAGGGGCCGGTGTTCGACCGGTGCATGACGGCCTTCGCGGCGTCCGGCACCATTCAGTCCGCCCTTGCGTCGGTCGCGAAGGACGCGACCTTCTGCCAGTAGCCCTCAGAAAAGGACAAGGAGACCGACCATGAACTCTCGAACTCTGAAGACGCTGACCGCCTCTCTCGCCGCCGCACTCCTCTTCGCCGGCTGCTCGCTCGGCACCTCGAGCGTGGACGTGGGGAACATGCCCCACGGCCAGACCCCGCCGATCGCCAACACCCCTCCTCCGGAGGTCGTCCCTCCGCCGGAAGAGCTGCCCCCGCCGCCGCAGACGCCACCGCCTGAGGCTCCCCGCTGCGACATGGGGAAGACCTACGCCGGCTTCGCCGGTACCGACCTCACCGCCGGCCGCATCGACGGGGACATCGGGCCGGAGCGGGCGCGGGTCAAGCCCTTCACCGCGCTCACCGCCGAGGTCCCGCGGGTGCTCAGCAACACCCCGGCGATGCTCACCGACCCGTCGGTGGCCAACACCTTCTCGCTCACCCCCGCCCGCTGGCTCGACGAGCCCCAGGCGAGCGCAGTGACCGTCTACACCACCTTCCGGATCGCGTTTCAGGGCTGCCTGACGGTGACCGCGACGCCGGCCCAGTACGCGACGCTGCCGAGCAACACCACCGCCGCCACCGAGTGCGGCAGCTGGGCGCGCAAGTTCTGGAGCCGCACCGCCACCCAGCCGGAGATTGACGCCTGCGTGAAGGTCGCGATGGTCGACACCACGAAAGAGACGGATCCGAAGCGTCGTTGGGCTTACACCTGCGCCTCGGTGATGACCGCCGCTGGCTTCACCACCTACTAAAAGACCAGGAGCCAACCACCATGAACTCGAACCGCTTCTCACGTCGTTCGCTGATGCAGGCTACTGGCGCAGTCGCAGGAGGCCTCGCGGCGTCGAGGTTGACCGGACAGGGGCTGCTCTCCCACACGGCGTTCGGCCAGGTCGCCCCCGAGAAACCCGCGCTGCTCTGCATCTTCCTCAACGGCGGGTACAACTCGGTGTTCTGCAGCGCCGACAGCTACGCTGGCGCAGGCACCTTCGGCGTCACCGCCGGCAACCAGAAGGCGCTCGCCAACGGACTGGTGGTCGACGGGCCGACCTACGGCACCCTGCCGCAGTACGCGCTGGACCACATGTCGACGGTCGGCATCCGCCACGGGCTCACCGCCCACGGCGCCGCCGAAGCCGCCGACTTCTCCGACGGCACCCGGTCGTACGCGCTGCGGCTCGCTTCGCTGATGGGTGGCGACGGCGCGCTCAAGGCAATCAACGCCGGCAGCGCGATGATGCCCGGGCCCCGCCCGGCGGAGTCTGGGGTCTCGCTCCAGACGATCACCGACATGAAGTCGACGATCGCGGCGCTCGGGGGCGCCAGCGATCCGACGATTCCCGACCGTGGGATTGCCGTGTCCGGCATGACCGCGGCGCAGACGATGTCCGCCGACCGGATGGCGAAGAACCCGATGATGATGACCAGCGTGCGCGAGGGCTACCAGGCCGGCATCGACACCCTGAGCAAGCCGGTTCAGCCGTTCAACTACGGCACGATGGCCACCGCCTACGGGATGACGGCCGCCGCGACCGCGGTCAACAGCTTCACCAGCAAGATCGCCTGCGCCGAACTGATGATCACCGCGGGAGCCAACTTCGTCGTCGCGGTCGACGGCGGCTGGGACACCCACGGAGACACCTCGGCGAACAACGTCCGCAACATGATGAACACCCGCATCCTTCCGCAGCTGAAGGTGTTCATCAACCGGATGATGAACCTCCCGGATCGCAACGTCGTTGTCGCCATCTTCGGCGACTTCGCCCGCAGCCTCCCCGGCTCGGACCACGCCTCGGCGCTGTCCGGCACCGTGATCGGCAAGTACGTCAAGGTCGGCACCACCGGCAAGATGTCCGCGAACGTGCAACTACCCGCGGGCACCCCGTCGGTTCCCGGCTGGTGGGCGTACCTGGCGAGCGTGCTCAAGGTTCCGTCGAACCCGTTCGGCGCCAACCCCCACACCACGATTCTGCTCTAGACCTTTCGATAGAGAACGAGGGCGGCTGGCAGGGCGCTGTCAGCCAAGAAGGAGGGCTTCCGTGCACAACTCGCACGGAAGCCCTTCGCTTTTGCGGGCCACGTCGCCGGCGGGAAATTCAGCCGGAAATTGGGGCCCGGTTGTGCAGCCGCTTGGCAGAGGTGGGGAAGTTCCTCCGTTTTCAGGCGCCGACAATCCTCCATCCTGTTGACGGAGGTCTCACACATGACGCTGCTCACCCGCCGGGTCGTCGATGGTCATGGAAAGGTGGTTCGTGCCGAGCGCAAGGCGCTCGCGGCCCGGGTAGCGAGGGCCGACCCGCTGAACATCGGAGACCGTGGCGCGGCGGTGAAGGCGCTCCAGGAGCATCTGCACGCGGCGGGGATCTACAGCGGCAAGCTGACCGGGAGGTTCGACGCTCGCACCGATGCCGCGCTCAAGGCGCTGCAGGGCCACAGCGGCCTGGCGCCCACCGGCATCGTCGACAAGGCGACGCTGCGCCGGGTCGACCAGATCGATCTCTTCGTCAAGGCGGGCTTCAGGCCGGCGGCAAAGGTCGGCCAGCGCGGCGTCGACATCGGCGGGGCCGAGCGGAGCCTGCAGAAGCTCAAGCTCAAGCCGGGAAAAGTCGACGGGATCTTCGACAAGGCGACCCAGGCGGCGGTGAAGCGCTTCCAGCATCGGCACCACCTGAAGACGACCGGGCAGATCAACCACGGCACCAGCGTGGCGATCGGCAAGGCGGTGAAGTCCCAGGCCGAAGGCCAGTTCGCGAAGAAGGTGATCGCCGAGGCCCGCAAGCACCTCGGGTTTCACGAGCGGGGCGTCAACGGCAACCCGTTCTCGAAGTTCTTCCACCGCGGCCCCGAGGCCTGGTGCGCCGACTTCGTCTCCTACTGCTACACCAAGGCGGGGAAGAAGCTGAACCAGTCGTACACCCCGACGCTGCTGCAGATGCTCCAAAACAACGGAACCTACACCCGCAACAACCCCAGGCCGGGCAACATCATCATGTTCGACTGGGTGCCGGGCTCGGGCGCCAAGGCGATGCACACCGGGATCGTGGAGAAGGTCTTCATGCGCAATGGGCGCAAGTATGTGCAGACGATCGAGGGCAACTCGAGCGACCGCGTCAAGCGCAACGTCTGGCCGGTGAGCTCGAGCGTCGTCGCCGGCTTCGGCTCGATGCGGTAGCGCGCGGCTCTACAGCTTCTTCAGCGCCGCACCGTTGATGCAGTAGCGCAGGCCGGTGGGCTTTGGCCCGTCGTCGAAGACGTGGCCGAGGTGACCACCGCAGCGGCCGCAGCGCACCTCGGTGCGCGCCATCCCGTGGGAGCTGTCGGTGATCTCCTCGACGGCAGGTTTGCTCGCCGCCTCGTAGAAGCTCGGCCAGCCAGTGCCGCTGTCGAACTTCGCCTCGGCCTTGAAGAGCACCTCGCCGCAGCCGGCGCAAACGAAGACGCCCGGGGCGTGATCGTCCCAGTACGGGCCGGTGAAGGCGCGCTCGGTGCCGCTCTGGCGCAGCACGTAGTACTGCTGGTCGGTGAGCAGCTTCTTCCACTCGTCGGGGCTCTTCACCACTTTCGCCGTCGTCACGGTCTTCACCTCTTCAGCGGGTTTGGGCGGCTTCTCCACGGGCTTGTCGACCGTCGCACACGACAACCAACACAGCCCGAGGAGCGTCATTCTCATGCGGTCAGTACGCGCGATCCCCGCCGCCGGTTTCGGGTAAGTTGCCCGCCCATCGAGTGGTCCCAACCTTTCGCTACCACTAGAGAAATCAAAGCCCATGTCCTTCACCCATCTGCACCTCCATACCCTCTACAGCCTCCTCGACGGCGCGATCCGGATGAAGGACCTGATCAAGACGGTGAAGGACAAGGGAATGACCTCGGTCGCGGTCACCGATCACGGAAACATGTTCGGAGCGATCGACTTCTACAAGAAGGCGAAAGAGGGCGGGGTGAAGCCGATCATCGGGCTCGAGGCCTACGTCGCCGGCCCCAAGGGCCGCGAGGACAAGAGCGAGAAGGTCGCCAACCACCTCATCCTCCTGGCGAAGAACGAAGAGGGCTACGGCAACCTCCGCTACCTCGCGTCGACCGGGTACCTCCACGGGTTTTATTACCACCCGCGGATCGACAAGAAGATCCTCAAGGAGCGCAGCAAGGGCCTCGTCGGCCTCACCGCCTGCCTCGGGGGAGAGGTCACCAGCGCCTGCTTCCGCGGCGACATGGACCACGCCCGTCGCGCCGCCACCGAATACAAAGACATCTTCGAGCCGGGCAACTTCTTCCTCGAGATCCAGAGCAACGCGATGCCCGAGCAGGAGAAGGCCAACGCGAACCTGAAGCAGCTTTCCCGCGACTGCGACATTCCCCTCGTCGCCACCGCCGATGCCCACTACATCAAGCGCGAAGACGCCCGCGCCCACGAGCTGCTGATGTGCATCGCCTCGGGGAAGACGCTCGCCGACAACAAGCGGATGAAGCACTCCACCGACAAGCTCTACGTCACCAGCCCGGAGGAGATGCGCGCGTACTTTTCCGACGTCCCCGAGGCCGTCGACAATACGATGCGGATCTCGGACATGTGCAACCTCGAGCTCAAGCTCGGCAAGCCGATGCTGCCGACCTTCCGCGTCCCCGACGGCCACTCGCCCGACAGCTTCATGGCCGAGCTCGCCACCAAGGGGCTCCACGAGCGCTTCACCGAGCTGCCCTACGCCGTCGATCGCGAGCAGTACCTCAACCGGCTGGCGATGGAGCTGGCGGTGATCTCCAAGATGGGGTTCGCCGGCTACTTCCTCATCGTCCAGGACTTCATCAACTGGGCGAAGCTGCACGGCATCCCCGTCGGCCCCGGCCGCGGCTCCGGCGCCGGCTCGATCGTCGCCTACGCGCTGAAGATCACCGACCTCGATCCGATTCCCTACAACCCGCTGTTCGAGCGGTTCTTGAACCCCGAGCGCGTCTCGATGCCGGACTTCGACATCGACTTCTGCCAGGACCGCCG
>JAYVRT010001118.1:0-2900 GCA_043776025.1 Archangiaceae bacterium
GCAGGGAGTAGGCAGCGCATCGGAAGATCAGACACAGCCGGCGGACGAAACACCAGTTTCTCCCCGCGTGGCTCCGGGGCCGCGTGCCGTTGCTCCGCCCAGGCATCCCGAGCACTTAGCCGCTGGCACGCCGGTCGCTTTGGCAGGTGTGGGAAGTCACTCCCACTCAAGAAGGTACCCGCACATGAAGACCCGCATTCTTTCCTGCTGCATCGCCGTCCTCTCCTTCGCTGCTTGTGACGACAAGCCCCAGCCGGTGGTGATCCGCCCGCCGGTCGCGGTGAAGCAGCCGGCTCCAGCGGTGGCGGTGGTGGCCTTCGACGCGGGCAACACGGTGAAGCCCGACGACCCCGTCGACGCGCTCGCGCTCAGGCATGATCAGCCTGGGGTCGATCACCTCGGGCGCGCGAAGCAGCTGGCGGCCGAGGGCGATCGCAAGAGCGCGATCACCGAGGCCCGGCGCGCGATCTACTCCGCGCCTTCCGACGAAGAGACGATCGAGTTCACTGCCCGCCTCGCGCAGAAGACCTCGGAGCACGCACTGGCGGCCGAGGCCTGGGGTCGCCTGGCGAACCTGCGCACCGAGGATGCGGTTCCCTGCGTGCAGCAGGCGCGCGAACTGGTGAAGGCGAAGGAGTACGAGCGCGCGGTCGCCGCGGGAAAGGAGGCGATCGCCCGCGACCCCGGCAACCCCGAGGGCTTTCAGGCCGCGGGGCTCGGGCACCTGGGAAACGGCGAGCTGCCCGGCGCGATCTCGATGTTCAACAAGGTGATCGAGCTCAAGCCGGACCACGGCTGGGCGCTGAACAACCTCGGGCTCGCCTACCTGCGCGCCAATGAGAACGAGAAGGCCGTCGAGGTCCTCGGCCGCGCCGCACAGCTGCTGCCGGCCACCTCCTACGTCCACAACAACCTCGGCGTCGCCCTCGAGCGCCTGGGCCGCACCGACGAGGCGAAGCAGGCGTACCTCACCGCCACCAACCTCTCTCCGAAGTACGTCAAAGCGCGGGTCAACGCCGCCCGGGTCGCCAGGGCCGGGGAGCTCGAGGAGCCTTCCACCGAGCCGAACGACGACGGCACGATGAGCGACATTCCCCACCCGAAATCAGACGCCGTCCCGTAAGACTTGTTATGTCGCTGGCCGGGTGGAGACACCCGCATCGGCTCGGGCCCAAAGGCAGAGAGTCGCGTACGGCCTGTGAAGCCCGCCACGCTCCCCTTCGCGCTCGACCCGGTGCATCGACTTCCCCCGGCCGGGAATCCTGCTTGGCCTTTGCCGTTTCGGACCCAGGGGTAAGGTGATCGGCGGATGAAGCGCGTCTTCAAATGGTTGCGCCGCCTGCTGATCGCCGGGGTGCTGGGGCTCGCCCTCTTCGCCGCCCTCGGCGCCGGATGCTGGTGGTACTTCTCGCGCGATCTCCCGTCGGTCGAAGAGTTGCGCACCTGGCGCCCGCCGCAGGTGACCAAGGTCTACTGCCAGGGGGGCGCGCTCTGCGCCGAATACTTCCGCGAGCGCCGCACCTGGGTCGACATCACCACGGTTCCGCCGCACGTGAAGAACGCCTTCCTCGCCGCCGAGGACGCCGACTTCTACAAACACGGCGGCATGGACTTCGTCGGGATTCTCCGCGCCGGCCTCAAGGCGCTCCGGCCGGGCCGGCGCGCCGGCGGCGCCTCGACGATCTCCCAACAGGCGTGCCGCAACCTGCTGCTGAGCCAGGAGCGTACCTTCGCCCGCAAGATGCGCGAGTGGATCCTCACCCCGCGAATGGAGAAGGCGCTCACCAAGGATCAGATCCTCAACCTCTACGTGAACACCATCTGGTTCGGGCACCAGCGGTACGGCGTCGAAGAGGCGGCGCTCTTCTACTTCGGAAAGCACACCAGGGACCTGAGCCTGGGCGAGGCCGCGGTGCTCGCCGGCACGGTGCAACTGCCGCAGCGGATCAACCCCGTCACCAGCATCGTCAAGGCGAAGACCCGCCAGCGCTACGTGCTGGGCCAGATGGGCGAGCACGGCTTCGTGCCGAAGGAAATCGCCGCCGCGGAGATCGAGAAGCCAATCGTCCTCGGCCCCCGCCCGCCCCCCGAGACCGGCGCCTACTACTCGGAGGAGATCCGCCAGCAGCTCGTCGCCCGCTTCGGAGACAAGGCGGTGCTCGAGGGCGGGATGCGGGTGGAGATCGCGATGAACCTCCGGCTCCAGGCCGCCGCCGAGGCGTCGGTGCGCGCCGGGCTCGAGGCGGTCGATCGCCGCCAGGGTTACCGGGGGCCGGTCGGCTCCGTCGAGCCGGCGCGCTTCACCCGGCTCCGCGCTGCGATCCTCGCGCGGCTGGGTGAGGCGGGGCGCCGCAAGCCCGATGAGGTGCTGATCGCCGACCTGACTCCGCTGGCCGCGCCCGCCCCCGCCGTCGAGGAAGGCACTGATCCCCGCGCCGACCCCGACGAGGCCTCCGAGTCCGACGAGCCGGTCGCGAGCGACGAGGAGAAAGTCGTCCGCGCGGTGCCGCTCAAGTCGCTGGGCGAAGGTGTCGAGACCGTCGGGTTCGTCAGCGACGTCGACGACAAAAAAGGCGTCGCGACGATCGACGTCGTCGGCCGGTCGCTTCAGTTGACCTTCGCGAGCAGCACCTGGGCCCGGCCCCGCAGCGCCGAGGGGCGGGTGGGCTCGGCGCCGGTGCGGCTCTCGGACGTGATCAAGCCCACCCAGTTGGTCCGGGTGCGCGTCGGCAAGTCAGACTCGGCGGTGCTGGCGCAGATCCCGGTGGTTCAGGGCGCGCTGCTGGCGATCAACCCGGTGGAACGGACGGTGGTGGCGATGGTCGGCGGCTACGACTTCACCACTTCGCCGTTCAACCGCGCGATGCAGGCGAAGCGGCAGCCGGGCTCGTCGTTCAAGC
>JAYVRT010001119.1:0-9747 GCA_043776025.1 Archangiaceae bacterium
CGGGCGGGCTGGGTGGCCTCGGGCCGGCGCCGGTCGGCACGTCGGGTGTCGGCGGCACGGTCGTCGCTTCGAACTGAATTCAGTGCTTCGGAAGCATGAGGGACTCGAGGCGTTCCACCCGCTTCTCGAGTGACTGCGCGAGCGTGAGCTGCGCAAGCGCCTGCCCGACGGCGCTCGCCAGGGACGACTGAGACCGCGCGATCTCCCTCAGCGCGGCGTCCGTCTCTTTGCGATCTTCTGCGATCCCCTCGACGAGCTTCTGAAGCTCATCAAACCGACCGTCGTGAGACGTCGCCGTTCGTTTCAGCTGCCCCACGTCTCCCGCAAGCGCCTTGACGAGCTTCTCGACCTGGGTGAGCGCCTTCTTGACGTCGTCTGCCATCGCGCCTCCCAGTCTACCCAGAAGTCATGCGCAGCCTCTACCGCTCGACCTCGAGCGTCTGCCCCGGCCGCAAGGTCACCGGCGTGGCGCCCTCGAGCCGCAGCTCGACGCCGAACGGCAGCCGCGGCGGCCCGGCGCGGGTGACGGTGAAGCGCGCGCCGCCGAGCTTCACCACCCTCCACGAATCCTCCTCGAACGGGTCCGTCCCCTCGAGCACGAGGCTGGGCGCGAACCGCTCGATGCCGACGACGTCGTTGAGCGCCTGGTTGAGCCGGGTCAGCGACGCGGCCGTGGTGGCGAGCAGCGGCGCCACCTCGCCGGCCCCCCGGGGGACGCACTTCACCGGCTTGCCCAGCAGCTTCGAGAACCAGGCGTCGGCGCCGTCGGAAGGCAGGCTCACCCGCTCCTGTCCGGCGGCGCTCACCCCCAGGTCGGTGGCCCGTACGTCGAGGAACAGCTGGCTCATCGCCGCCCCCTTCGTCACCGCGCCTGCTTCGTCGACGACCTTCCAGCGGCGATCACCGTCCATCCCCAGCGGGCCGACCGTCGCGGACTTCACCCGGACGGCGTGGCCCCAGTCGATCGGGTAGCTCAGCAGCGCGGCGATTCTCGGCATGGCTGCGCAGCTTATGGGCTCACGCACCCAGAACGATTCGAAAGTTGCCCGCATTCGCGCCAGACTGTCCCCTGTGCGCGTTCTCGGCGTCCTTTGCAGCGTGTGGGTCCTCAGCTGCAGCGGCCTGAGCAGCCACCTCGGGGCCCCAGCCGGGCTGGTCTGCGATCGGCTCCTGGTGCCGTCGGGCACGTTGACCGACGCGCTGGCGAAGGCGAAGCCCGGCGACTGCGTGCTGCTGGCGACGGGCACCTATGAGGGCGCGTTCGTGCTCCCAAGGGACGTGAGCCTCGCCGGCTCGGACGACGCGACGGTGGTGCTCAAAGCGAACGGCGCGGAGCCGGTGCTGCGGATCGAGGGCGGCACGCGGTCGGTGGTGCGGGGGTTGAAGATCATCGCAGGCGAGGGCATCGGGATCGCGATCGACCCCGGCCCGGCGAGCCTCCTCGGCGTCACCGTCACCCAGAGCACGCGCAGCGCGGTGACCTCGACCTGCACCCGCCCGGACTGCGATCAGCGCGGGGTGACTTTCAAGGACTGCATCTTCACCGCCAACGCCGTCGGCCTCGATGTCGCCGGCGCGACCGTGACCGTCGAGGGCGGACGGATCGCGGATCAGCACGGTGGCTCGCTCTCCTCCGGCTCCGGCGTCGTCGCCTCGGCCGGAGCGAACCTCACCCTCAAGGGCGTGACGATCGAGAACAACGAGAACGTCGGCGTCTTGATCGACGGCCCCGCGACGCGCGCCATGGTCGAGGGGTGCACCGTCAACGGCAACAAGGGCCGCGGCGTCTGGATCCAGGGCCCGGTCGGCGCCGGAGCGATCACCGTCTGGGGCGGGCAGTTCACCGGCAACAGCCTGGTCGGCATCGGCGCGCGCGACACCTCCGGCCTCACGATTCGAAACGTGACTGTCGCCGACACCCAGTTGGTGAAGGTGCCCATCGACCTGTCGGCTTTCGAGAACGTCGGCGACGGCATCGGCCTCTTCTTTGGGACGCGCTCGACCACCCTCGAGGGAATCGTCGCCCGGGGCAACCTCCGCGCCCAGGTGATCGCCGACCAGTGCGGCGACGGTGTCAAAGTCGCGGGAGACCTCACCGGGGGCCAGTACAAGCTGGTGGTGCAACGGACGGCCAGTCCGGTCGACGCGCCCGCCGCGTCGCTCGACGTGCCCGGGCGCGAGCTGACGGTGAAGGGCGACCCGATCGGGCTGATGCCGTGAGGCGCTGGTGCGGAGTGCTCTGGCTGACGCTCGCGGCGTGCGGCTCGCCGTCGACGACGCCCGACGCGGCGGTCGCCCTCTGCCCGGATGGAACCAAGGTCCCCGACGGAGGCGTCTGCGTCGCCCCCGAGCCGACCTGCGATGCGGGCGGCGCCCTGACCGTTGACGGCGGCTGCGCGCCGGTCGGCTGGACCCAGTGCCCCGTGGGGTTCGCCCTCGATCCGAGCGGCTGGGACTGCGCGCCGGTGACCAACACCGCGGGCTGCGACGCCGGCGCCGCGCCCCAGCTGGGGACCTCGGAGTGTGGAGCCGTCGGTTGGACCCAGTGTCCCGCCGGCTTCGCGCCTGACCCGAGCGGCTGGAGCTGCGACCCGGTGCTTCCGGCGGCGGTCTGCAGCGGCGCCACCCGCGAAGCGCTGGGCACCGCCACCTGCGTCCCCGTCGGAGACTGCGCGGCCGCGTTTCCTCCTGCCGGGGCGACGCTCTTCGTCGATGATTCCTTCACCGCCGGGCAGCTCGACGCGACCCACTTCGCGAAGATCTCCGACGCGCTGTCCGCCGCGCCCGCCGGGGCGACGATCGCCGTCGAGGCCGGGAGCTACACCGAGGCACTGGCGCCCGCGAGGGCCGCGAAGCTGGTGGGCCGCTGCGCCGGGCAGGTGACGCTGCGCGCGCCCGTGGGCAAGGCGGCGCTGACGGTCATCGGCGCGCGCGGGGTCGAGCTGCAGGGCTTCACCGTGCGTGACGCGTTGCTCGCGGTGCGAATCGAGCTGGGCGGGCAGTTGGCGGCGCGGCAGGTGGTGTTCGAGGCCAACCTGCGCTCGGGGCTGCAGCTGCTCGACGCGGCGAGCGAGCTCACCCTCGAAGGTTCCGTGGTGCGCGGCACGCTGGCGGACCCGGCGACAGCCAGCTTCGGGCAGGGGATGGCCGTCTCTTATGGCGCCACCGTCACCATCAACGACAGCGCGTTCGTCGCCAACCGCGAGAACGGCATCTTCCTCGATCGGGCCTCGAAGGCGACGCTGACCCGGGTGGTGATCCAGGGGACGTTGCCGCGGGCGAGCACCGGGAAGCTCGGCTGGGGCATCGGTGCCCAGGGCGCAGCGCAGCTCGAGCTCGTCCGCTCGGTGGTGAGGGGCAACGCGGCCACCGGGCTGGCGGTGGTGCAGGCAGGGACGAAGGCGACGGTGCGGGACTCGATCGTCAGCGACACTGGCCCAGGGCTGGACAACAACGCCTTGCAGATCGGCTTCAACGTGGTGGTGCTCACCGGCGCCGCGCTCGACTGGACGGGCGGAGCGATCTCCCGCGGGGCGCAGGGCCAGTTGCTCGTCCGCGCCTCGACGGCGAGTCTGCGCGGGGTGACGATGAGGGGAGTCCTCGGCGGGGTGCCGATTCTCAGGGCGATCGGCGCCGATCGCGCCGCCACGTTGACGATCGATCACACGGCGATCCTCGACAGCGCCGGCGCCGGGCTCGACGCGTTCGACGACGGCACCGCGGTCGTTCTCGACCACGTGCTGATCGACGGAGTTCAGCCCGAGCCGAACGTCCCCCAGTCGGGGACTGGCCTGCGCGCCCAGGAGAAGGCCCGGGTCGCCGGCAGCCAGGTGGTGCTCCGCCGCGCCTCGGCCGCCGGTGCGATCGCCACCTCCGGCGGCACCCTCGCGCTCTCCGACTGCGTGGTCAGTGAGAGTCACGACGTCGTCGCGCTCGATGGGGGAGAGGCCGGCCACGGCGTGGTCGCGCAGACCGGCGGTAGCGCGACGGTGCTCCGTTCGCTCCTCGAGAAGAACACCGTCGCGGGGATCTATGCCCATGGCGCCGGCTCACGGCTGACGATGGGCCAGTCGGTGATTCGCGGCACCCGCCTCAGCTCGCAGGGCGAGTTCGGCCAGGGAGCGATCTGCGAGGACGGGGCGACGATCGAGCTCACCGAGGTCGCGGTGCTCGCCAACCACAGCGCCGGGGTGCAGGTGTCCGAGCCCGGCAGCCAACTGAAGCTGCTCCGGGCCACGGTGAGGGGCACCCTGCCGAACGCCACTGGGACGCGCGGCCGCGGCGCCAACGCCGACTATTCGAGCCTGTTGGCCGCGACCGACTCCGTGTTCGTCGACAACCAGCAGGTGGGCATCTTCGCGCTCTTCAGCCGCGTCGAGCTGACCCGGACCTCGATCTTGAGCACCCGCGCGGATCCCGATGGGAAGTACGGCAACGCGCTCGAGGTGCTCACCGACTCGGTGCTGATGATGAGCGGGGGCGCGCTCCAGTCGAACGCGGGCATCGGCGCCGTCTTCGCCGAGGGTGCTGGCGTGCTCGACTCGGTGCGCATCGGCAAGAACGTGGTCGGGCTCCACGCCCAGGACGGCTCCGCGGTCGAGGAGCTCGCCACCGCGCCGATGACGCTCACCTCCCGGCAGGTGGTAGTCACCTCGGGGACGGCGTTCGTCGGCAACCAGAACAAGTTCGGCGGCGGCTCGGTGCCGATTCCACCCCGCTGATTCAGGCGGCCAGCCACCGGGCGGCGTGGCGGCCGGCGAAGAAGCCACCGCCCAACGGGAGTACAAACATCAGGCCCAGCAGCAGCGCACTCCACCAGGGCGGCGCCGTCGAGCACATCGCGATCACGCCGGTGCTTGCCCCCAGCAGCGCGAGCAGCATCGCGATCAGCGCGGCGGTGAAGAAGAAGGCCACCACCGCGCCCAACATCACCATCGCCTTTGGCGTCTCACCGCTCATCCCCAAAAGGCTACCACCCGGAATGCCTGAGAGAGAGCGTCAGGGCTGCAGGGCCAGCGGCGCCCGCTCGAAGCGCCTGCGCAACAGCGCGTTCAGCGGCCCCAGGCCAATCAAGATCGCCGAGCCGAAGTAGAACCGCAGCGACAGCCTCTCCGACTCGGGCCACAGCAGCACCGCCAGCGCCATCGCGTAGACGGGCTCGAGCGCGACCGCGATCGACAGCGTGTAGGGCGAGAGCACCTTGAGCACCCGCAGGCTCCACATCCACGGCAGCACGGTGCAGACCACCACCAGCACCGCCAGCAGCCCGACGTCGAGCCCACTCAGCCGCCACGGCGGGACGAACGTCTCCGGCCAGACGAAGAAGAACAGGCTCGTCATCAGCGCCGCCCCCAGCAGCTCGAAGAAGGTCACCCGCTCGGCGGCCTCGGTGCGCGCGAGCACCCCGTTGAAGGTCCCGAACGCGGCGGAGAAGAGCGCCGAGCCCAGCCCCAGCGCCCAGCCGAGCGGCTCGGCGTTCGCTTCGAAGCGCAGCAGCAACAGCACCCCGATGATCACCAGCCCGCCGAGCACCAGCTCGTACCCGCGGAAGCCACGCTTGAAGACCAGTGGCTCGAAGATCGCGGTGAAGAACGTCAGCGACGAGAGGCAGAGCACTGCCACCGCGACGCCCGCGACCTTGATGCAGCCGTAGAACATCAGCCAGTGAAGCGCGACGAGTGCGCCGACGCCGAACAGGCGCCACACCTTCGGTTGGCGGAACCCCAGGCCCTTCACCGCCAGCACCACCCCCATGATCAGCACCACCGCCCAGATCCGGTACCAGACCAGCGGCAGCGCGCGGATCGAGATGCTCTTGCCGAGGATCGCCGTGAAGCCCCAGAGGAACACGGTGAAGTGCAGCAGCGCGTAGGCGGCGCGAGACGAAAGCGGAACGGACACCTAACTTCGACCGGCCTTGGTGTGCAGCTTCTCCAGCAGCGCCGCCCGGCGGAGGTGGGCGCGGATCAGCCCGATCAACTCCGGTGGGTGGTACGGCTTGATGATGAAGTCGTCGCCGCCGGCCGCGAGCCCCTCGAGGCGCTGCTCGAACGAGCTGGCCGAGGTGAGGAAAAGAATCGGCAAGAATGGGCGGCGGGTCGACCGCTCGCGCAGCAGCCGGCACAGCTCGAAGCCGTTGACCCTCGGCATCACCACGTCGAGGAGGATCAGGTCGGGCAGCCGTTCCTGAATCATCTTCAGCGCTTCCTCCGCCGAGGCGCAGTGGAGCACCGGGAAGCCCGAGCTCTCGAGGTGGGCCTCGATGAAGTCGCGGCTGATCTCCGAGTCGTCCACCGAGAGCACCGTCGCGCCTTCCACCGCCGGCTCACGGTCGGCCTTCAGCTCGGCTTTGAGGGCCGGCTCGTCCTCGAGGCGAATCACGCCGGTCGGCAGCGGCCCGAAGACGTTGGTGCCTCCGGAGCGCGGCACTCCCAGCTCCTTCAGTCGTTCGGCGGCCTCGTCGAGCGGCCCGGTCGCCTCGGCCTCGAGCAGGGCGTCGGTCTGGCGCAGCTCTTCGGCGAACAGCTCACGCATCAGCAGCGCGGCCTCCGCGGGGGAAAAGATCAGCGACGGGATCGCGGTCGAGATCTGCCGTGCCATCTCCTTCGCGTTGGGGAACCGGGCCTCGACGCTGCGGTTGAGCGCAGTGGCGATCACGTCCGACAGGGGACGGGGCACGCCGGGGTTCAGGCTGATCGCCGAAGGGATGTCGTCACGCAAGATTCCGCGGAACGTCGCCAGCTCCGAGTCGCGCAGGAACAGGGGGCGGCCGGTGAGCAGTTCGTGGAGCACGATTGCGGCGGAGAAAATGTCTGAGCGCGGGTCGAGCGGCGCGCCCCGGGCCTGCTCCGGTGACATGTAGCCCCGGCTGCCCTTGATGTTGCCGGTCGCGGTGCGCGAGAGGCTACCGGCCGCCTTGGCGACGCCGAAGTCGATCACCTTCACCTGCCCGGTGTAGGTGACCATCACGTTCGCGGGCGAGACGTCGCGGTGGATGATCGGCGCCAGCTCTCCGTTTCGCTGGTGGTAGTTGTGGGCGCAGTCGAGCGCCTTGCACAGGTCCCGTCCCACCATCGCGATGAGGCCCACCGGCACCGGCCGCTTGAGCTGCTTACAGCGGCGAAGAATCGACGCGAGGCTCTGGCCGGGGATGAACTCCATCGCGATGAAGAGCTCTTCGCCGTCGTGGCCCAGCTCGTACACCTGGGCGATGTTGAGGTGGGCGAGCGAAGCGCTGATCCGCGCCTCGTCGAGGAACATGTGCACGAACTCGTCGCGTTCCCTCAGCTCGGGAAGGATCCGCTTGAGGATCACCAGCCGCCGTTCGCCCTTGGGGTCCTTGCCGGTCGCGAGAAAAATTTCCGCCATCCCTCCGACGGAGAGCCGGGTGATGATCTGGTACTTGCCGAGGTGCCCGGCCTGAAGATCGTCTCGGGCCATGTCAGGGGGCAGCGGGGAAACCCATGCCGAGAGGAAACGACTGGTTCTGCGGCGTGTCAACGAAGCGGCGCACGGAGTAAGTCTCGCCCATATGGACTCCATCGAAGCGCGAATCGACGCCCTGAAGGCGATGCCCCTGATGGTCGGGCTGCCCCACAGCGAGCTCGAGGCGGTGGCGAAGCGCTTGAAGATCGAGAGCTACGAAGCGGGGATGGAGATCATCAAGCAGGGGAGCAGCGGCTCTTCGGCGTACTTCGTGGTCTCCGGGAAGTGCGACGTGCGCCGCGGGCCGAAGAAGAGCCAGCGCCGGCTCGCGTTTCTCGGGCCGGGTGACTTCTTCGGCGAGCTGTCGATCATCGCCCCCGCGCCACGGTCAGCGTCGGTGATCGCCAACGAGGCGACGGTGGTCTTGGTGCTCACCGGCTACGAGTTCCGCTCGGCGCTCAGCACGAACCGGTCGATGGCGCTGCACCTGGTGAAGGTGCTCGCCCAGCGGCTGCAGCGCGAGATCGACGAGTTCGGCGGCTGATGTTGCCGGCGCTCGCGCTGTGGGTGCTCGCAGGCGCTCCCGACGCTGGGGCGGCCTGGAAAGTGACGTACGAGACTTCGCTCGGAATCGATCACGGCAACGGCCGAATCGTCGGCACCGAGGAGTTCACCCGGGTGCTCACCCCCGACGGCCTCGAGGAGCAAGCGTCGCGAACGACGACGGCCAGCGATCCGAAGCTGCCGCCGCGCGTGACGAAAGAACCTCCGCGCAGGGCGCCGATCTCGAAGGCCGCGGCCGAGGGGATCACCGCGCTGCTTCCTCCGCTCGCGGGCCTGGCAGGCACCTACTCATTCAGTTCCTCCGTCGACGATGAAGGCTGGGATTCGAAGTCCCTCACCGTCGAGGCGGGCGGCAGGGTCCTCCGGTTCTCGTTGGTTCAGGGTACCCAGGCGAAGCCGATGCCGAAGCCCGTCTCCCGGCTGTTGGGCTGGGCGGTGGCGCCCGAAGAGAAGGCCGCTTGTCCCGCGCGGATGGCGTGGGTCAAGGGCGGCACGTTCACGCTCGAGACGCGTGCCGTCACCGTCGCCGACTTCTGCCTGGACTTCACCGAAGTGACCGTCGAGGCGTACGGGAAGCACGGGCTCGGGCACTCGACCGAGCACTCCGAAGAGCAGGACCACGGGGAAGAGCCGGTGTGCAACTGGGGCCACCGCGATCGGCTTCGCCACCCGATCAACTGCGTCGACTGGAACGAAGCCCGCGCCTACTGCCAGCAGGAGGGGAAGCGATTGCCCGCCGACGCGGAGTGGGAATGGGCGGCACGCGGCGGCGCGAAGGGTTGGACCTACCCCTGGGGCAACACCGAACCCGGCGCGCGCGCGTGCTGGAAAGGCGAGGGCAAGCGCACCGGCACCTGCCCGGTGGCGACACATCCAACCGGGGTCAGTCCCGAGGGCGTCGAGGACCTGGCTGGAAACGTCGCTGAGTGGACGGTGGGAGAGGACGGCGCCGAGTACCAGCCGCTGCGGGGTGGCAGCTGGTTCTTCGCCTCGCCGGCCATCCTCACCGCCACCTTCTCGGGGTCCGACCCGGTCTCGAACCGGCGCTCCTTCACCGGGTTTCGCTGCGCCCGCTGAGCCTCACGGGTCACCACGCCAGCAGGCACTTCGTCGGTTACCGACGCGCCCAGATCGGCTCGGGACGCCACGGCTCGGGATCGACGGCGAGCAGCCGCAGCTCGCTGACGTAGCGCCGGCCCTGCGCGTCGCCGAGCCAGAGGCCGTCCGGCCCCGGCAGCATCTCGGACATCGAGATCGTGGGCGCTTGCCGCGCGAGGCGGATCAGCATCTCGATCGACAGCGGCGACTCGAAGTCGACGTAGATCGGCTTCACCTCTTCCGGGGACCGGACGAAGACCCGATCTGGCAGTTGGTGGGCGCGCCGGAATTGCCGCATCCGCTCGACGCGGTCGTCGCCCTCGAGCGGCAGCGCCGCGGATTCGAAGCGCCAGCCTTCGCGCTGCACCACCAGCGGGCCGAGCATCCGGCGCTCGACGTGCGCGCCGGGCTGGGTGAGCGAGAACGCGACGGCGGCCCGAAGCTTGATCCGCCGTTCGAAGACCTCGAGCAGGTCGAAAACCTTCCCGCCCCCTCGCGCCACCAGCCGCTCGCCCTTCGCCTCGACCACAAGGTCGGCGACGCGGAGGACCGTCTCCCGCTCGGAGACGAAGGGGCCGCCGAGGTCGAGGTGCCAATGGTCCTCCGCCAGCCGCGCGTCCTGCGACGAGCGGGCGAAGTCCTCCCAGGGGACGGGAGAAA
>JAYVRT010001120.1:0-9747 GCA_043776025.1 Archangiaceae bacterium
GTAGAACAGCAGCGTGTCCACCGAGCAGAGCGCGCCCATCATCGCGGTCTGCAGCAGCAGCAGCGCGAGGTGGAACTCCTTCACCCGTTCCTGAACGAAGCTCCACGAGCTCAACACCACCAGCGGCCCGAGGAAGCCCGTCAGCAGCACCAGGCTCACCGCCAGCCCGTCGACGCCGATGTGGTAGCTGACGCCGATCTCGTCGATCCAGTGGATCCGGTACTCCAGCTGGAACTCCGGCCCGCCCGGCTGGAACCGCGCGAACGCCCAGAGCGAGAGCGCCGCGTCGGCGAACATCGCGATCAACGTGACGACGCGGATCTGCCCCTTGTCGCCCTTGGGCAGGAACATCACCAACAGCGCGAACAGCACCGGCGCCCAGATGACGGCGTTGAGGCCGCGCGAGTCGTAGCTCGAGGCGAAGTTGAAGAAGTTCATCGGCCCACCACCGCCAGCAGCGCCCAGGCGAGGCCCGCCGCGAGCGCGAGCGCCATCACCGCCGCGTAGCCCTGCGCGTCACCGCTCTGGAGGTAGCGCAGCAGCCCGCCGACCCGCACCGTCACCCAGGCCGTGCCTCGCACCGCCACGGTGTCGATCAGCATCGAGTCGATCACTTTGTAGAAGACGAAGCTGACGAACTTCACCGGCTTGACGACGACGAAGTCGTAGAACTCGTCGAAGTAGAACTTGTCGAGCGACAGCTTCTGCAGGCTCGCCCAGGCCCCGGTCAGCGGCTGGTCGCGCTTGAGCATGCGGGTGTACATGAACCACGCCGCCGCGCCGCCAGTGAGCGCGATCGCCCACGCGGTGCCCCAGGCGCCCCAGGGCAGCCCTTCCTCGACCTCGGCCTTGACGAAGTGGGTGCGGGCGACCAGCGAGCGCGCGGTGGCGAACACCGGCTGGAGGAAGTTCTCCATCACCGTCTGGTTCAGCGGGCCGCCCGGGTGCTCGGCCATGATCGGCAGGCCGTGCACCAGCGCGAGCACCGAGAGCGCCGCGAGGACGACGAGCACCCCGGTCATCGCCGGGGCCGACTCGTGGGCGTGGGCGATGCGCGCGTCGGGGGCGCGATCTCCCTCGAAGGTCATCACGTACAGCCGGGTCATGTAGAACGCGGTGCAGAGCGCGGACGCGAGCCCGAGGAACCACACGTAGTGGAGCACGTGGGGAAACGCCTCCAGCTCGGTGGTGTGCAGCCCGTGGAGGATCGCGTCCTTCGAGAAGAAGCCGGACAGCGGCACGATGCCGGTGATCGCCAGGGTGGCGATCGCGAAGCAGGCCCAGGTGATCTTCATCTGCTTGCGCAGCCCGCCGAGCTTGCGGATGTCGCCCTCGTCGGCGTTGCCGTGCATCACGCTGCCGGCGGAGAGGAAGAGGCAGGCCTTGAAGAACGCGTGGGTGACGACGTGGAGGAACGCCGCCCAGAAGACGCCGGCGCCGACGGCCATGAACATGAAGCCCAGCTGAGAGACGGTGGAGTAGGCGAGCACCTTCTTCAGGTCGTTCTGGGCGAAGGCGATCAACGCGGCGATCAACGCGGTCAGCCCGCCGGTGACGGCGATCACCGCCATCGCCGTGGGCGAGAGCACCAGCAGGTACGAGAGCCGGCAGAAGAGGTAGACGCCGGCGGTGACCATCGTCGCCGCGTGGATCAGCGCCGAGACCGGCGTCGGGCCGGCCATCGCGTCCGGCAGCCAGACGAACAGCGGCAGCTGCGCCGACTTGCCCGCCGCTCCGAGCATGAACAGCAGCATGATCGCGGTGAGGACGCTGCCGAACTTGTAGCCGCGCAGCGGCCCCTCGGCGATTGGATTGTCGAGCTCTCCCGGCAGCGCCTTCGACATCGCCTCGAGGCCCATGAAAGCCAGGGGGCCCTTCTGGGCGAGCCCTTGCCGCAGCTTCGCCTGCACCTCGCCCGGCCCGGCGCCGCGGCTCGGCTGGTAATCCTCGATGCGGCCCTGCGCCTGGAACGCGCCCACCAACAGCACGGTCAGGAAGCTGCCGATGAGGAAGCCGAAGTCGCCGATGCGGTTGACGATGAACGCCTTGCGGCCGGCGTACGCCTTCTGCGCGTCGTCGTACCAGAAGCCGATCAACAGGTAGCTGCACAGCCCGACCCCTTCCCAGCCGACGAACATCAGCACCAGCGAGTCGCCCAGCACCAACGTCAGCATCATCGCGATGAACAGGTTCAGGTACGCGAAGAAGCGCCAGTAGCCGGCGTCGTGCGACATGTACTCGGCGGCGTAGAGGTGAATCAGGAAGCCGACGCCGGTGATCACCAGCAGCATCGTCCCCGACAGGTGGTCCGCCATCAGCCCGAAGTTGACCCGGAAGCCGCCGGCGGAGAACCAGGTGCCGAAGTCCGCGCCGACCGCGTAGCGCACCCCGTCGACCGAGTACGAATCGACGGCGATCGAGTTCCAATCGGCCGCCGTCCAGTAGACGAGCAGCGAGAGGAGGAAGCTGCCGAAGACCGAGGCGCAGGCGATGAGGTTGGTGTTGGCCCGGCCGAGCGATCGGCCGAAGACGCCGCTGACGAACGCGCCCAACAGCGGCAGCGCGATGATCATCCACAGGCTCTGGCCGGCGGCGTCGGCGTCGATCGGCGCCTTCTGGAAGGTGCAGGTCAAAGCCTGGACCAGCCCGTGGTTCGCCTGGAACTGGCTGAACGTCTCGTAGTTGGCGCAGTCGATCATGTCGGTGGCTCAGTGCTTCATCGTCTGGAGGTCGTCGATGTTGACGGTGCCCCGGCTGCGGAAGACGGCGATCACGATCGCCAGACCCACCGCGGCTTCGGCGGCGGCGACGGCGATGATGAAGAAGGCGGAGATGTGGCCGTTGAGGTCGCCGCGGTCGCGGGCGAAGGCGAGGAAGGTGAGGTTGCTGGCGTTGAGCATCAGCTCGACCGACATGAAGACCACCAGCGCGTTGCGGCGAATCAGCACGCCCAGCATCCCGATGCAGAACAGCACCGCCGCGAGGATGAGGTAGTCCGGAGTCGGGATGACGTTGCTCATGACGTAGGGGCCCTCCGGCCCACTTTCAGATGCGCGGCTTGGCGACCACGACCGCGCCGACGATCGCGACCAACAACAGCAGCGAGACGGCTTCGAACGGGAACAGCCACTGCGTGTACATCACCTCGCCCACCTTCTGGATCGTGCCGAAGCTCTGCAGCTTGCCCGGGTCGTTGACCCACTGCAGGTCGCCCTTCGGCAGCCGCTCAAAAGCGACCACCAGGGCGGCGAGGAGGCCGGCGGTGCCGACGGCTCCGAGGATCCGCGCGAAGGAGAACTGCATCACCGGGCCAGTGTCCTGCAGCGACAGCAGCATGATCACGAAGAGGAACAGCACCATGATCGCGCCGGCGTAGACGAGCACCTGCAGCGCGGCGATGGTGTGCGCCCAGAGCAGCACGTAGATGCCGGCGAGGAAGAAGAAGCTCGCCACCAGGCTCATCGCGCTGCCGATCGGGTTCCGGGCGACGATCACCCCGACCGCGGCGGCCACGGTCGCCAGGGCGAAGATCCAGAAGAGGACGACCTCTGGGCTGAGCGCGCTCACTGGAACTCTCCGAACGGGCCCCAGGGCTTGTCGCCGCTGGGGCACCGGTGCTCGGCGATGTGCTGCTCGAACTCGGCCTTGAACTTCTGGACGAAGCTCTGCACCGGCAGCGCCCCGGCGTCGCCGAGCGCGCAGATGGTGTTGCCCAGGCCAATCGGAGGCCAGGGGGCGATCGACTGCGCCACGCCCATCAGGGTGTCGAGGTCCTTCGGTTCGCCGCGGCCCTCTTCGATCTTCCGCAGCAGCCGCGCCATCCACGGCTGGCCCTCGCGGCAGGGCGTGCACTGGCCGCAGGACTCTTCGGCGTAGAAGCGGGCCACCCGCCAGAGGCAGCGCACCATGCAGCAGGACTCGTCCATCACGATGATCCCGCCCGAGCCCGCCATCGACTGCAGCGGCTTGAACGCCTCGAACTCGAGGGCGACGCCGATCTCCGAGGCGGTCAGCACCGGCGCCGACGAGCCGCCGGGGATCACCGCCTTCACCGTGCGGCCCTGGGGCATCCCCTGGCCGAACTCCTCGTTGAAGATCAGGTCCTTGATCGTCGTCTGCATCATCACTTCGTAGGTGCCGGGGCGGTTGACGACGCCGGACAGCGTCACCAGCCGGGTGCCACCGGACTTCTCGGTGCCGAGCTTGGCGAACCACTCGGCGCCCTTCTCGAAGATCGGCGGGAGCGAAGCGATCGTCTCGACGTTGTTCACCACCGTCGGGCAGCCGAAGAGGCCCACCACCGCGGGAAACGGAGGCTTCAGCCGGGGCCAGCCCTTCTTCCCTTCGAGCGACTCGAGCATCGCCGTCTCTTCACCGCAGATGTACGCGCCCGCGCCGCGCACCTGGTAGACGTTGCACTCGAAGTCTTTGCCCATCATCTTCTTGCCGAAGATGCCCGCCGCGTACGCCTCGGCGATCGCCTTCTCCAGCACCGAGCTTGGGTACTTGAACTCGCCGCGCGCGTAGACGTAGCAGGTGTTCGCCTTGAGCGCCCAGCAGGCGATGGCGATCCCCTCGAGCAGCGAGTGGGGGTCGTTCTCGAGGATGAAGCGGTCCTTGGCGGTGCCCGGCTCGGACTCGTCGGCGTTGACCGCGAGGTAGCGCGGCTTGGTCGAGTCCTTGGGGATGAAGCTCCACTTGAGGCCCGTGGGGAACCCAGCGCCGCCGCGGCCGCGCAGGTTCGACTTCTTCACCTCGGCCGAGACCGCGTCCGGCGCAAGCTCCAGCGCCTTGGCGAGCGCTGCGTAGCCGCCGTTCTTCTTGTAGCCCTCGAGCGAGACCTGCCCGGGCTTGCCCCAGTTGCGGGTGACGACCTTTTCGACGTTCATGTCGGACCTGGTCAGACGAGCGTTTCCAGCAGCTTGTCGACCTTCTCCTTGGTCAAATTCTCGTGGTGGTCTTCGTTGATCTGCAGGCAGGGCGCGGTGCCGCAGCTGGCGAGGCACTCGGTTTCCCGGAGGAAGAACTTGTCGCCGTTGGTGCCGGCCTGGGTGCCCAGCCGCGTCTCGAGGTGCTTGAGCATCCCCTCGGCGCCGCGGAGGGCGCAGGAGAGGTTGGTGCAGACGTCGATCACGTACTTGCCAGGCTTCTCGGTGTGAAACATCACGTAGAAGGTCGCGACCTCGTAGGCCCGCTCGACGGTGGTCTCGAGGTTCTTCGCCACCTCCTTCATGCCCTCGGGCGTGCACCAGCCCTTGAGCTCCTGCAGCAGCCGCAGCGCCGGCAACATCGCGGCGCGCTTGCGGTCGGAAGGGTAATGGCTGAGCAGCTGGGCGATCCCGGCGTCGAACTTTTTCTGTTCATCCGGGGTGAAGGCGACGGCGTCCGACATGGCGGCGGTTCGTAGGGAAGCCGGGCGCTTGCGTCAACGAAAACCTTGCGACCGACGCGCCCTGCCGCCGACAATCCACGGCTCACCCACGTGGCCCCTGAATCCGACCAGCGCGACTCGTCGCGAGTTCCGTTCATTCTTCGGGTCGACTACCCCGATCGGCAGACCTTTTCTGATGCCACCGAGAACCTGTCGAAGGGCGGGCTCTTCATCCAGACGGATCAAAAGTTGACGATCGGCCAGAAAGTGCCGCTTGCACTTTCTTTCCCCGGCCTCCTTGATCCGGTAGAGATCGTGGGTCGGGTCGCGTGGGTGCGGCCGGAGCAGGCCGGCGGTCGCGGCGCAGGGGTGGGAATTGCCGTCGATTCTGAAGACCACCGCAAACAATTGGAGAAGCTGTTGACGCTGGAGGCGCAGTCTTCGGAAGGGACCCAGGCGCCACCCGCGGGCGGCTTCCGCGTCCTCATCGTCGAGGACAACCCCCACATCATCGAGATGTACAGCTACGTGCTGAAGAAGCTCGCCGCCAACGAGCTGAAGGGGACGGTGCCGCTCGAGGTGCACTTCGCTCCCGACGGCCACAACGCCCTCGCCCAGCTGATGGCCTCGACCTTCAACCTGGTGATGACCGACCTGTACATGCCGGTGATGGACGGGTTCCAGCTGCTCGAGCGGATCCGCGGAGAGCCGACGCTGGCGAAGATGCCGGTGGTGGCGATCTCCGCCGGCGGCCGCGACGCCCAGGATCGCGCGTTGAAGCTGGGCGTCGACATCTACCTGCGCAAGCCCGTCAAATTTGCCGAAGTGTTGGAAACGGTCAAACACCTGCTCCGCATCAAGTAGCAAAACAATCCCCCATGCCTCCATCCGCAATGACGCGCGACAAGGTGAGCAACGAAGCGCTCTTCATTTTGAGGAGCCTTCAGGAGAACGCTCGCCAGGGTCGCAGCAACAAGCTCGCCGACGTGAAGATCAGCCTCGAGTCGAACGTGAGCATCGAGTTCGACAGCTACTTTTTTTTCCTGCGCAAGTTCCACTACATCGCAATGGATCGCGAGGCGCAGCTGAAGCTGACCGACCAGGGCCAGCACGTGGTCGAGGGAGACGCCTTCGACAAGTTCTCAGGAGAAGTGGGCGAGTTCTTCGCCGATCAGATCACCGGCGCCGACGAGTCGACCTCGGTGATCGTCGACGCGATGCCGAACACTCCGCCGCCCCCTCCTGCCACCGACCTCCTGCTGGACACCGAAGGCCAGACCATGCCTCCTCCTCCTCCTCCCCGTGGCGGTCGCAAAGCACCCAGCAACAACGACGAGCCTCTCGTGCCTCACATGCCGCACGTCACCGCGCCGGAAATCCGGCCCGGCGGCGCCTACCCCCCACCCCCGGCGCCGATGGCGCTCACCGCTGCCATGGCCCAACCTGCTCCGATGGCGTTGACCTCTGCGATGGCCCAGGGCGGTAAGGGCCAGGACGTCGACCTCCGCTACGTCAAGTACGACCCGATCGGCTCCGGCCCGCTGGGCACGGTCTTCAAGGGCAAGCACAACGCGCTGGGGATGGACATCTGCGTCAAGGAGCTCAAGGACATCTTCGGCTACTTCTCGTTCTTGCAGCGGGGCGAGGTGATCAAGCGGCTGAAGAAGGAGCTGTGCGCCCAGGCCCAGGTGAAGCACCCGGGCATCGTGCCGATCCTCGATCAGAACACCGACGTCGCGCGGCCGTACTTCGTGATGGAGCTGATGAAGGGCTCGCTGCGGGAGAAGCTCGACCAGGGCGGCGGCAAGGGCATCCCGGTCGGCCTGGGGATCCGCTACTTCCTCCAGCTGTCGTACGCGCTGCGGGCGGCGCACGCGACCGGGCTGACCCACCACAACGTCAAACCGGAGAACGTGCTCTTCGACACCTGGGGCAACGTGAAGATCGCCGACTTCGGCCTCTCGCGGGTGATCGAGGTCGACCAGACCAAGGGCATGCCCCAGGTCTTCGTCGGCACCGGCGGCATGGGCTACATGTCTCCCGAGCTGATCAGCCGCAACAAGGACGTCAACGCCTCATCCGACGTCTACGGGTTGGGGATCCTGCTGTACGAGATGATGACCGGCAGCATCCCCGGCCGCCGGTCCGCGCTGCCGTCGGAAGTCAACGCCGACTGCCCGTCGAAGCTGGATCCGATCTTCGACAAGATGACCCAGGACCGCCAGGCCCAGCGCTACCCGGACTTCGACTCGATGCTCGACGATTTCTACGGCGCGTTCAGCGACAGCGAGTACCTGACGAAGGGCGATCTGATCATGTGGAGCGAGCCCGGCAAGGGCTAGGCGCCGCTCTAGGCGCTGCGGCGATCCTGCCCGATCTCTTCGTCGAAGGCTCCGGGCGCTGCTCGTGGCCCGACGGCGGCCACTGCGCTGCGTCCTCGCCCTCTCCTCGACCTCGGGCAGGCTTGCCGCAGCTTGAGGGAGGGGCGCGGGTCGCGACTCGCCGGCTTGCGAGTGGGCCGGGCCGCTGATAGCTGGGCCCGATGCGGATCCTGGCCCCGTCGCTGCTGCTGCTCACCGCATGTGGTGGTGGGCCTTCGTTGCTTGGTGCGTGGCAGTTCGACATGCAGGAAACATTGCAGGATCCTGGCGGCACTCCGATGACCGTGGTCGTCCCGGTGCCAGTGCATCTGGTGCAGGGCGCGAAGACCGCTGTGGCCTGGAAGGTCGGTGGCTGCAGTCTCGACCTCCAGGTGGTGGGAGAGGTCGCGACGCTCACCCTGCCGGCTCCAACCTGCACCCTCACCGTGGATGACGTACCGCTCGCTTCGCAGCTGCATCTGGTCACGCTTGGGCACCTGCTGATTCCTTCGGTGGCCCACTTCGAAGTCACGCGCACTGCGAAGCCGAACCAGGCGAACTACACCTTCAACCCAGACGAGGACGGACTGTCGATGAACCTCGAGTTCACGATTCGCGCCCAGGTCGACTCGCCCAGTTTTTCGACCTTCACCGTGAGCCCGACGAAGGTCTTCGGGCATCGGCTCCCCTGACGGGTCTGCGTCACAGAAGGCGGGCTAATTCGGTGCGCACCCGGGTGCACTTGGAGCGCAGCTGACTGTCCTCGGTGGCTACGGATCCGCTGATCCGTGCCACTCAAATCCGCAGAAACCAAGAGCCGTGCCAGTGGATCGTTTGATGCTCTGTACGGGCCCATGGGTGTGTCCGCCGTCGCCGATGCCGCGCTGCTCCGAGCCACTGAACAGGCGCGGCGGGGCGGCCGTGCGCGGCTGTCGACGGAGGACTCGACCCACAACTCGAAGGAGCACCAGGCCCACAAGCCGGGTGCTTCGGGCATCGGTGTCTTCGCCGCGCTCGCCCAGGCCGGGATTCGCCTCACCCTCGAGCAGCGCCGGGCGATCAACCGCGTCGTTCGAGTGCACGTCGAGCTCGGCACTGCCCTCTTCACTCCCAGCGGCGCCGTCGAGCGGCTGCTGATGCACGGGATTCAGTTCACCGATCGCCAGCTCGAGCTCGTCGCCGATGAGCGCTCGGTCAGCGGGTTTCGCCGTCTCGAGTCGGGCTTCGAGGACAACAAGACGACGGCCTCGCACCCCGCCTACCGGCCCGCGGCCCGCACCGAGCAGATCGCGCGGATTCAGCTCGATGTCCCGGCGGAAGGTTTCGTCGCCTGGCTGCGGCGGGT
Source organism: Archangiaceae bacterium (assembly GCA_043776025.1). GTDB lineage: Bacteria > Myxococcota > Myxococcia > Myxococcales > Myxococcaceae > JAYVRT01. The sequence goes on from JAYVRT010001120.1 coordinate 9,077, forward strand.
GTTCGGCTTCGGCCCGCGCCCGGCGTAGTCTGCCGGCCGTATGCACCTGCTCCTCCTCGCGCTCGCTCTGGCCGCCGCTCCGGCTGGCGTCGACCTGAAGAAGGTCACCGCCCACCTGCACGACCACCAGACCTACCCGGCCACGCGCGCGGAGCTGATCACCGCTTGCTACAACCTCGAGGACTTCTCCCCAGTGGAGAAGAAGTGGTTCATTCAGAAGGTGCCGAACAAGAAGTTCAGCTCGGCCGACGAAGTGGTGGCGGCGATTACCCGGTAGTACGAAGCCTCGCCATGCTCCCTCTTCTGCTGCTCGCGGTCGTCCTCGGCTCCGGCGACGACAAGGTCCCCGTCAAAGGCGCGACCACCGTCTCCAGCTCGTACTGCGGCGGGGTGGCGCCTGCTGCACCCGAGCAACTGGCGGAGCTCTCGGCCGCGAAGGTGGACCCTGCGGTCCGGGTGCGGCTCTACAAGGGGAAGAAGGCGCAGGGCGAGCTGCTCGAGGTGAAGTCGGACGACAAGGGCCGCTTCGCCCTCTCGCTGCAGCCGGGAGTGTGGTGCGTCGTTGACGGGCGGCGGTTGATTCTGCCCGGCACCAAGCCGACGCCCGGCGCCGACGAGAAGTGCTGGGCCGCCGCGTCGGTCGGCTGCGATTCGATCTGGACCATCGACGC
>JAYVRT010001121.1:0-2888 GCA_043776025.1 Archangiaceae bacterium
GGGGAACGACCTCGGAGACGTAGACCGACGCCGGAGCGCCACCGGGGCAGGTGTAGGAGGTCACCGCGGCGACGCAGCTCGTTCCGGAACAGACCGCGGTGCCGGTGCAGACCCCGCCGACGCAGCACGCCTGGCCGACCGCGCCGCAGACCACGCCGCCGCCACCACCGACGCCGCTGCCACCACCGACGCCGCTGCCACCACCGACGCCGCTGCCACCACCGGCGCCGCTGCCGCCACCGGCGCCGCTGCCGCCACCGACGCCGCTCCCGCCGCCGACGCCGCTGCCGCCACCGACGCCGCTGCCGCCACCGACTCCGCTGCCGCCGCCGACACCGCTGCCGCCGCCGACTCCGCTGCCACCACCGGCGCCGCTGCCACCACCGGCGCCGCTGCCACCACCGACTCCGCTGCCACCACCGACGCCGCTCCCACCACCGACGCCTCCACCCGTTCCGCTACCACCCGAGCCGGAGCAAGCTGAAAGGACCATCGCGGCGACGAGGGCGGCGAACAGGCGGGTGTCAACGCGAAGAGGAGCCATGGGGAGGAGCACGGTGCCACGAAACCGACTCGGCTGCCGCGAGGTGATGGTCAGGTTGTGCGGAATCCGCACATTCTGACGATGACCATCCGAGCAGGCACCACCGGCCCTGCTCAGTGTGGCGTCGCAGCTCCAGTTGCCGTCTGTTCCTCGAGAAGCCGCGCGAGATCGGAGTGGCGCAGGCGCGGCGCAAGGTTCCATGAAACGGTCTCGGCCGTCCCGGTTCGCGGTCCGCGGAGGCCGCAACCTGGGGGGTGATCGTTGGAACGTGCGATTTCCGCACGTCTGAACAATCACCCCCTCGGCCGCATCCGGCCTTGGCTCGCCCAAGCGCGTGAATCGGCCCCCGCCGTCAACGAGCGACGCGCGGACTTCGGCAGGCTCCGGTTCACCCTGCAGCGCTTCACCTAGCCCCACTTCGAGACGTAACGGCGTCCCGAAACGGTGCTGGTCGGCGTCGCGGTCGGAGCCGCGGTCGGCGCCGGGCGAGCTCCACCCTGCGAGCTCCCACTGCGCGAGCCGCCGCCACGGTGGCGGTGGTTCTGCTGGGGCCGCGCGGACTGGTGCTGCCGCTCTTGCGGAGCCTCGCGCGGGCCACGGCCTTGGAACGGGTGGTTCTCGACCACCGGCACGGTGCGGCGAATGGTGCGCTCGATGTCGCGCAGGTACTCGCGCTCTTCCGAGTCGCAGAAGGAGATCGCGATCCCCGCGGCGCCTGCGCGGCCGGTGCGGCCGATGCGGTGGACGTAGCTCTCGGGGATGTTCGGCAAGTCGAAGTTGATCACGTGGCTGATCCCCTCGACGTCGATGCCGCGCGCCGCGATGTCGGTCGCGACCAGGACCTTGACCCGGCCGTCCTTGAAGCTCTCGAGCGCGCGCTCGCGGGCGTTCTGGGACTTGTTGCCGTGAATCACGTCGGCGCCGAAGCCCGCTTCCTGCAGGTGGCGGGTGACGCGGTTCGCGCCGTTCTTGGTGCGGGTGAAGACCAGCGCCCGGGTGAAGGTCGGCTCACCGAGCAGGTGCACCAGCAGCGGGCGCTTCTGGGTCTTGTCGACGAAGTAGATCCGCTGATCGACGGTCTCGGCGGTGGTCGCCACCGGGGTGACCTCGATCTTCACCGGGTCGGTGAGGATGCTGCGCGAGAGCGCCTGGATCTCCGAGGGCATCGTCGCGGAGAAGAACAGCGTCTGCCGCTTCTTCGGCACCGCGGCGATGATCCGCTTCACGTCGTGGATGAAGCCCATGTCGAGCATCCGGTCGGCCTCGTCGAGGACGAGGATCTCCAGCGCGTTGAACGAGACCAGCCGCTGCGACATCAGGTCGAGCAGCCGGCCCGGGGTGGCGACGAGCACGTCCACACCCCGGCGGAGCGCGTTGACCTGCTCACCCTGCCCGACGCCGCCGAAGATGACGGTGTGGCGCAGGCCGGTGTTGGCCCCGTAGGTGGCGAAGCTCTCTTCGATCTGCGAGGCCAGCTCGCGGGTCGGCGTCAGCACCAGGCAGCGCACCGGCCGCCCCTGCGCGGGAGGGGTCCCCAGCCGCTGGAGAATCGGCAGCGCGAACGCCGCGGTCTTGCCGGTGCCCGTCTGGGCGCAGCCGAGCACGTCACGGCCAGCGAGCACGTGGGGAATCGCCTGGGCCTGGATCGGCGTCGGCGTGGTGTAGCCCTGCGCCTTGACGGCGCGGAGCAGTGAGTCCTGCAGCTTCAGTTCTTCGAAAGTCATGAATCCTTGTGATGGACAGACCCCGTTTGAAGGGAGCCAGCCCGTTTGTTCGAACGATTGGGATGTTTGCGTTAGCAGCGCCGCTTGCCCATTCGTTCTTCGGGTCCTCGACGCGTCACACGCGGCTGCAAATGCGGCCGCTGCTTCGCCCCACCCCTATACATGGTTCGGGTGGAACCACCAATAGGGGGGTCAGAGCGCGTCGGCGATCCGGTCGGCGGCGACGCGCGCCACCGCCATGATGGTGCCCTGGGGATTGACCCCCAGGGTGCCGGGGAGCACCGACGCGTCGGCGACGAAGAGCCCCTGGGTGCCGTAGACGCCAAAGCGGGGGCTGACGACGCCACGGGTCGAGTCCGAGCCGACCACCGCGCCCCCGAAGAGGTGGGTGGCGACCAGCGAGAGCTGCTCAGGCCGCAGCCGGCTCAACCCGTCGAGCTCCGAGGCCGCGGTGATGATGGGCGGAGCGCCGCTGACCCCCGGCAGGACCTGCTGCGCCCCGGCGGCGAAGAACAGCGCGACCAGGTGCTTGAGGCCGATCAACATCCGCGCGTAGTCGGCGTCGGAGAGCGCGAGCGAGATCTTCGGTCCGCCGAACGCCGAGCGCCGGATGCTCCCGT
>JAYVRT010001122.1:0-9710 GCA_043776025.1 Archangiaceae bacterium
GGCGGTGGAGGCGCCGGCGGTGGCAGCGGAGTCGGCGGCGGCGCCGGAGTCGGCGGCGGCAGCGGAGTCGGCGGCGGCAGCGGCGTCGGAGGCGGCACCGGAGTCGGCGGTGGCAGCGGTGGCAGCGGTGGCGGCGGCGGCGGCGGTGGCGGCGGCGTCGGCGGTGGCAGCGGCGTCGGTGGTGGCACGGGTGGCGGCGGCATTGGCGGCGGCGCGGGCGGCGGCAGCGGTGGTGGCTCGGGGGGCGGCACCGGAACTGGCGGCGGTGCGGCCGTGTGCAGCGCGCGCTCTGACTTCTCCGCGATCACCCGGGGAGCCGGGTTCGACTCCACGAACATGGTCAGCTTCGCCGTGGAGTCCGGCCCTGCGATCCCCGACGCCGGTCAGGACCAGATCATCGTCGAGCTCTTTTACGGAACCGGCGGTGCGACGGTGCCGTCGTCGATCACCCTTGCTCCGACCACCTACGCCGCGTGCGCGTATTGCCTCACCTACGCCGAGGGCTGTGTCGGCCCGAACTGCAACCACACCTATCTCGCGCAAGGCGGGCACTTCGACGTCTCGCGCGCCGACAAGAACGCGACCGTCGGGACGTTCACCGCGAACGCCCAGGTGGTGAGCTTCCGGGAGTGGGACTTCAACGTCGACCAGGCAGTTGACGGCGGCGGCTGCTTCAGCATCAGCACCCGGGTCGACGCCGGGTGGCTGATCGACGCCGGCAGCTCGGATGCGGGAAGCACCGACGCCGGCACCTCCGACGGGGGCACCGGGTGTCACCTCGTGGTGAACGAGGTCCAGGTCGGTGGCGTGAGCGCGACCGACGAGTGGATCGAGCTGTTCAACCCCTGCCCCGCACAGCAGAACCTCACTGGCTGGACGCTGGTCTACCGCAGCGCCGCGAACAACGCCGGCGGCGGAGACATCACGCTGCTCACCCTCTCCCAGACGATCCCGACCGGCGGCTACCTGCTCTACGCCGGCAACGGGTACGCCGGCACTCCAGCCGCGGACGCGAAGTGGACCAGCGGAGGCCTCGCGGGAGGAGGCGGTGCGGTCGGCCTGCGCGACAGCACGGCGGCGCTGATCGATTCGGTGAGCTACGGCACGCTCACCGTCGCCAACAACCTCACCGAGGCCGCGCCCGCCGTCGTTCCCCCCACCTCGCAGAGCATCGCGCGCAAGCCCAACGGGACGGACAGCAACAACAACGGCAACGACTTCAAGGTCGCGACGACGCCAAGCCCGCGCGCCGTCAACCCGTAGGCCGCGGCTACTTCTTCTTTGGCTTCGCCTTCGGTGCCGGCGCGGGTTCGGCTGCCTTCGCCGGCAGGCCCTCGGGCTTCACCGTCGCCCTCCGGTTCTTCTCCCAGCACGCCTCGTCCTGCTGGCGGCAGACCGGTTTGTTCTCTCCGTAGCTGATGGTGTTCACCTGAGAGTCGGTGACGCCGAGCGCGACGAGGTACTTCTCGATCGTCGAGGCGCGCTTCGAGCCGAGCTGAAGGTTGTACTCCTCGGTGCCACGCTCGTCGGCGTTCCCTTCGATCGTCACCCGCAGCGACTGATCCGACCGAAGGCACCGCGCCATCCGGAGCAGGTCCGCCTTCGCCGCCGGATCGAAATCGACCGAGTTGAAGCCGAACTGGACGTGGAAGTCGCGGCACTCGGCGAGGCCCTTCGAGATCTCGACGCAGGTCGACCGGATGCACAGCTGCCCGTCGGAGCACTCGCCGTCAGTGCTGCAGGTCTTCGGCCCCGTCGGAGCCGGAGTCCCCGCGTCGGCAGCCGCCTGGGCGACGGGTGCAGGCTCGGAACTGGGCGGGGCAGGAGGCGGGGTGTGAGCACACGAGACGAGCAGCACCGTCGACCAGAGGATTCGTGACATCCACTCGTCCTAGCCCCGCCGGTGGCGGGTGTGGAGAAGATCCGCTGCGTCGTGTAGGTCTCGCCCCATGGCCAAGACCCTCATCGACGGAATCGCCGGACTCAAGAGCCTGGTCGGCAAAGACCTCGGCGCAACCCAGTGGAAGAAGCTCGCCTACGAGGACATCGTCCGCTTCGCCGACGCGACCGGCGATCACCAGTGGATCCACGTCGACCGCGCGCGCATCGCCAAGGAGAGCCCGTTCGGAGCGCCAATCGCGCACGGCTACTTCGCGGTCTCGGTGATCGGTGGGCTCTTCTTCGAGCTGGTCGAGCCGAAGGGAATGGCGATGGTGATCAACTACGGACTGAACAAGGTCCGCTTCCCTGCCCCGCTCAAGGAAGGCGCGAGCTACCGCCTGCGCTGCAAGCTCAACGAGGTCACCGAGGCAGGCACCGCCCACCAGGCGCTCCTCGAGGCCACGATCGAGCTGCAGGGCGAGCCCAAGCCCGCCTGCGTCGCCGAGCTCGTCTTCCGGTTCATCGGCGAGGGCGCGAAGATCCGCTGAGCCGCCCTCTAGATGTAGCGGGCCCAGCCGTCGGGGTGCGCGGCCTTGTAGCGCCGGTAGTACCCGCACGGCGCGGCGAGCAGGGTGATCACCATCGCCGCGCCGAGCCAGGTCTTCAGCAGCCCGTCGCTCTTGCGGTCGAAGGTGACCAGGAGCTGGGCCAGCGCCATCAGGTGCACATGCAGCAGGTAGTAAAAGAACGCGGTCGCTCCGAACAATGAGAGCGGCGCCAGCGCCCGTCGTGGGCGGCCGGGCTGATCGAGCGCGACGAAGAGCCCGAGCAACACGAACGCGAGCCCGAGCTCGAGGGCGGTGTAGGAGAGGCTCGGCGGGTACTTGGCGACGTGCAGCCACTGGAAGAAGTCCATCGAGTCGCGGTGCAGGTTCCAGTTGCCGTACCCGTCGACGCCTCGCACCAACGCGAAGACACCCAGCAGCCCCACGCCAACGAGCGCCAGCGCGCCAGCTCCGACCGCCGAGGTCCGAGTTTGCAGCAGCCACCGGCCCAACACCCAGCCGAACATCATCACCGACAGCCAGGGCACCAGCGGATAGGCGCACACCCAGTTGCCGAACAGCGGGCCGCCCGCGAAGAGAAAGCCCCACAGGGTGTGAAACGGCTCGGTCACTGGTTGCCAGCGATCCGACAGCTCACCCGCGAGCTGAATCGCCAGGGCGCCCAGCAGCAGGGCGATCGAAGGCAGTCGCCTCAGCGCGGCCATGCACACCATCGAGATCCCGATCGCGTAGAGCACCTGGTAGACGGTCCGCTCGTACCCGGTGAAGCCGAGCGACATCCACAGCGGGTCGAGCGCGGCGATCAACAGCCCGCGGGCGACGATGAACCGCGTCTGGCCCGGCTGGCCGCGGCGCCGCTCGTCCGAGAGCGCCATCGACGCGCCCGCGAGGAGGATGAACGTCGGCGCGCACAGGTGCGTCACCCAGCGCGTGAGAAACTCGCCGGTGGGCAGGGGGCTGCCGACGATCCACCTCGCCCCGCTGTCCCCGTGCAGGTGCGCGGCGTCAAAGATGCTGCCGGAGTGATCGACCGTCATCAGCAGGATGACCAGGCCGCGGAGCCAATCGATGGCGCGGATGCGCATCAGGCCGACTACCGCATCGCCACCGCCGCGGTCACCGCCTGTTCTGGGGTGTGCACTGAACCTCTTTTCAGTATAAGGCTGCGGCGTGAAACCCCAGCCGATCGCCAACCCGCCCAACCCCTGGGCCAGCACCGCCGTCGAGTACCTCGAGGAGATCCCGCTGGCGAAGGTCGAGGTCTTCGAAGATCACACCCGGGAGATCGTCGCGAAGAACGACAGCCCCGATCTCGGCTTCGGCTTCAGCGTCAACCCTTACCGGGGCTGTAACCACGCGTGCGCCTACTGCTACGCGCGGCCGACCCACGAGTACCTCAGCTTCGGCGCCGGCACCGACTTCGACACCAAGATCATGGCCAAGCTCGACGCCGCGGCGCTGCTGCGCAAGGCGTTCGACCGCCCCTCCTGGAAGGGAGACCTGGTGATGTTCTCCGGCGTCACCGACTGCTACCAGCCGCTCGAGGCGTCGCTGCGGCTCACCCGCGGCTGCCTTCAGGTCTGCGCCGAATACCGAAACCCGGTCGGGATCATCACCAAAGGAGCGCTCGTCGAGCGCGATCTCGATCTGCTCACCCAACTGCACCGCGACGCAGCCGCCCACGTGTCGATCAGCGTCCCGATCTGGGATCCAGTGTTGGCCCGGGCGATCGAGCCGGGCGCCCCCGCCCCGCAGCGGCGGATCGCCGCGATCAAGAGGCTCGCCGGCGCGGGGATCCCGGTCGGCGTGATGGTCGCTCCGATCATCCCCGGGGTCAGCGACGAGGGCCTCGCCGAGGTGCTCGAGGCCGCCCGCGACGCCGGCGCCCAGTACGCCGGCTATGTCCTGCTGCGGCTGCCCTCGAGCGTGAAGGCCGTCTTCTCCGAGCGGATCAAGGCGGTGCTCCCCTTGCGCGCGGAGAAGATCCTGCACCGGGTGCGCGAGACCCGCAACGGCGCGCTCTACGACTCCCGCTTCGGCGTCCGCGGCCGCGGTGAGGGCCCCTACGCCGAGATGATCGCCCAGGCCTTCGACGTCACCGTCCGCCGCCTCGGCTTCAACGCGTTCCCCCGCGAGTCACCCGCGGCCACCTTCCGCCGCCCACTCCGCCCTACCCCTCAGCTGTCCCTGTTTTGACCGCGCGCGCAATCGATGACCCCGACAGGCGTAGAGTGTTCATCAAGGAGGACGAGCGATGGGAATCCTCAGCTGGGTCGTACTGGGTGGTCTGGCGGGCTGGGTGGCGAGCATGGTCATGGGCACGAACGCGAGGATGGGTGCGTTCGCCAACGTGATCGTCGGAATGCTCGGGTCAGTCATCGGCGGTTGGATCTTCAACTACCTCGGCAACTACGGGGTCACCGGGTTCAACCTCTACAGCTTCGGGGTCGCCTTCATCGGGGCGTGCGTGCTGCTCTTCGTCGCGAAGGTCGCGATCAAGTAGCCGTCAGCGGTCCTCGATCAGGTCCTGCGCAGTCAGCTCCGGGGCGGCGAGGCCACCCTGGTACTGCAGCAACCCGAGCTCCTCGTACTTCGGGCGGATCCGCTCCGACAGCAGTCCGATGCGCTTCAAGTTGGGGATCACCCGCTTGAACATCGTGCGCCGGAAGGTCGCCATCATCTGACTGCCCAGGGCCAGTTGGTCCCACGCCGAGCGGCTCATCTGGTGCGCGTAGTGCTCGTCGTAGAACTCGTGCGCGTAGAAGCGGTTGCGCAGGAAGAGGCAGACCTCGAAGGCCCAGTCTTCCCGCTCGCGGCGCTCCTTCTCCGACAGCTGCTTGAAGTGCTCCTCGAGCGCCAGCACCCCGTAGTGAACGTGCCGGGCTTCGTCGGCGATCACGTAGGTGAGCAGCTTCTTCAGCAGCGGCTCCTTCGTCACCTGCTGGAACATTCCGAAGGCGCCAAGCGCCAGGCCTTCGATCATGATCTGCATCCCGAGGAACTTCATGTCCCAGCGGGAATCGGTCATCAGCGCGTCGATCACCACGTAGAGGTTGTCGTTGATGTCGTACTTCTTCTCGAGCTTCTTCGTCAGGTAGCCGTGGAAGACCTCGACGTGGCGGCCCTCGTCCATCACCTGGGTGCTGCCGTAGAGCTTGCCGTCGAGCCAGGGCACCGCCTCGGTCACCTGGCAGGCGGCGTAGAGCGCGCCCTGCTCTCCGTGGAGGAACTGGGAAAGGAACCAGGCGGTCAGCGCCAGCTGCTGCTTGTTCTGCTCCTTCTTCGACAGCCGGCCCCAGGAGGCGAGCCGCGAGACCGGGCTGAAGTCAGGCGGCACCAGCTGCCGCGACTCATCATCGGGATCGACGTTGATGCTCCAGTCGAGATCGGTGGTCGAGTTCCACTGCCCCAGCTTCGCCGCCTCGTAGAGCTTCGCCAGCGGGGTGTGATCGCGCAGGTAGCGCCAGTCGAAGTGGGCGTCGTGGCCGACCGGCATCATCGTCTCGGCCTCCGACTTGCCTCGCTGCTGGATCAGCCCGCGAAACGCGGGGCCGAGCAGGGATCGCAGCACGGTGAGGTTGCCGCTCTTGCTCGCGTCCTTCATCAACGGGACGGTGTCGAGCAGGGTGCCGATGCTGGGGATGTTCACGGGTTCTCCTTGGGAAGCAGGGCCTCGAACAGTGGGCCGACGTCGGGGGGCCGGGCGTGATCGGCGATCAGGCCGTAGGCCATGAAGGTCCAGAAGGCGTCGGCGATCTGCTCCGGGGTGCGGCCTCTGCCCGGCTGGTACCAGGTCGCCACCCAGTTGATCGCGCCGATGCCGAAGTGGCGCACCGCCTCGAGGTCCAGCAGCGGCCGGGCGCGCCCGGTGCCCGCCGCCTCGAAGAGCAGCCCGTTCCAGAAGGCCTCGTACTTGGCGCGCTGCCGCTCGACGCCCTCGTGCGCCCCGACCGGCAGCGAGCGCCAGTCGAACAGCAGCACGTAGAGCGCGTCGTCGCCCGACAGCAGGAGGATCAGGTGCGCCCGCATCCCGAGGCGGATCCGCTCGATCGGATCGCGCACCTCGGCCACCGCCTGGCGCACCGCCTCGATCGCGTGATCGATGCCCCGTTCCATCAGGGCAACGAGGATCTCGTCCTTGCTCGCGTACCGGTAGTGAAGGCTGCCCGGCAGCATCCCCGCCGCGGCCGCGATCTCCCGCACCGTCGCCGCCGAGAACCCCTTCTCGCGAAACAGCTTCCCCGCCGCCTTGAGGATGCGGGCCTCGGCTTCGTCGGGCGGGGTGTGGGTGGCGGCGGTGTTGGTCAATCGACCAAGACCCTGCCATGTCCACTATGTAGGAGTCAACCCCACCACTTGGTCGGACAACCAAGCGGCGGAAGTCCCCGGGCTACCAGATGTCGCAGCGCTCTGCGCCGGCCCGGACCATCGGGCTTCCCGCCTTGCAGACGAACGCTGTTTGAAATGCGTCGAGGTTCGACAGCGGACCAATCACCCGCCAGTACGGCGGTGCGTGGGGGTCGGTGGCGGCGCGCAGACGGGCGTTCTCCGGCCGCAGCTTGGTGCACCACGACTGGGCGAAGCCCAAGAAGAATTGCTGCGAGTTGGTGAAGCGGTACTTCTGATCGTCGTCCGCCGGGCCGTGCTTGTCGGTGTACCAGCTGAGCATCGCCGCGTGCGCGAGCTTGAGGCCGCCGAGGTCGGCGGTGTTCTCACCCAGCGTCAGGTCGCCCTTCACCTTCACGTCCTCGACGGCGGTGTAGCCGTCGTACTGTTTCTTCACGCACGCGGCGCGCGCTTCGAACGCCTTGGCGCTGCCCTCGCTCCACCAGTCCTTGAGGTTGCCGTCGACGTCGAACTTGCGGCCTTCGTCGTCGAAGCCGTGGGTGATCTCGTGGCCGACCACCATCCCCATCGAGCCGAAGTTCACCGCGTCCGAGGCCTTGCGGTTGAAGAACGGAGGCTGGAGAATTCCCGCGGGGAAGACGATCTCGTTCTTCTGCGGCTCGTTGTAGGCGTTGACCACCGCCGGAGACATCAGCCACTCGGCGCGGTCCACCGGCTTGCCGATCTTCGCCAGCTGGCGTTTCACCTCGAAGCGGTTGGCCTCGAGAGAGTTGGTGAAGAACGAGTCTCGGCTGGTCTTGATGCTCGAGTAGTCGCGCCAGACGTCGGGGAAGCCGATCTTGTTGTTCTTCACCATCCGCTCGAGCTTGGTGAAGGCCGCCGGCTTCGTCTCGGCGTCCATCCAGGTGATCGTCTCGAGGTTGTGCTTGATCGAGCCCTGGAGCGCCTCGACCATCGCGCTGGTGCGCTTCTTCCCGTCGTCCCCGAAGGTGCGGCGGACGAACTCGCGGCCCACCGCCTCGCCGAGATCGCCCAGGGCGAAGGCGACGCACTTCTTCCAGCGAGGGCGATCGGCCTTCGCACCCGAGAGGTTCTTCGAGACGTAGTCGAAGTTCGCGTCCTGCAGCTTCTTCGGCATCGAGGGAGTCGCCTGCCGGACGATCGCCCAGGTGAGGTACGCCTTCCAGACGTCCGGCTTCACATCCTTCGCCGCCGCCGAGACCTCGACGAAGAAGGGCACGCTGTTGACGTTGATCGCCTGCACGTCCTTGGCGCCGATCGCCTCGAAGTAGGTGTCCCAGGGGAAGCCGCCCGCCTTCTCCTTCAGGCCCTTGCGATCGACCCGGTTGTACTGGGAGTTGGGATCGCGGCGCTCGACGCGGGTCTGCGACTTCTTCGCCAGCCGGGTCTCCAGCTCCATGATCTGCCCCGCGGCCTTCTTCGCGGCGTCCGGTTTCTCGCCGATCAGGGTGAAGATGTTCTCGACGAACGCCGCGTACGCCTCGCGCACCGACTTCTTCTTCGCGTCCTCGTCGAGGTAGTAGTCGCGGTCGGGCAGGCCCAGGCCGCCCTGCTCGAGGCCGCCGATCATCTCGGTCGAGTTCTTCAGGTCCTGGATCGCGCCGGGGAGGAAGAGCGCGTTGACGCCGACCGCGTGCAGATCGCCGATCGCCTTCGCCAGCTCCTTCGGGTTCTTCGGCGCGGTGAGCTTCTTCGCGAACGCCTGCAGGTCCTTCAGGTTGTTCTCGAACTTCGGCTCGTCCATGCAGGACGACCAGTAATCACCCATTTGCTGCTGGTAGACCGCGCCCTCGGGCAGCTTGAGCGCCGCGGCGTCCTCGAGAATCGACTTCACCACCAGCTCGTTGCGATCGGCGATCGCGATGAAGCCGCGCGAGGTCAGCGCCCGGTCGTCTGGGATCTGGGTGGTCTTCATCCAGCTGCCGCAGGCGTACTGGTAAAAGTCCGAACAGGGGTCGGCGGTGAGATCGAGCGCGGCCTCGTCCAGCCCCGGCGGCAGCGGCAGGGCCTCGCGCTTCGGCGCCGCGGTCTTCGGCGGCGGCGGCGTCACCTCGAGGGTGGTCTCGGACTTCTCTTCCGCTTTCGGGGTGGCACAGGCGGCGAGGGCGAGAAAACAAAGGAGCGGTCGGATGCGCATAGGCGCGCACCCTACCGCTCCGTCTGCTTCCGGGCTGTACGAAAACCTACTTCCCGAGCATCCCGGTCTTCAGGTCCTCGTCGACCGGGGACTTGCCCAGCCAGACGCTGAAGAGCGCGTCGGCGAAGTCCTTGCCCTCGACCGTGGTCTCCGCCGCGCCACCCTTCACCGTCGTGCCCTTGCCCGGCACGTAGGTGAGCGTCAGCGTCTGGCCTTCCTTCAGATCCGGGATCACGCCCATGAACTTGGCGAGGCGGTCCTTGAGCGCGGGCATCTTGTCCCCGTTGTTCTTCTCAAACCCGGCGGCCATCGCCTCGGTGATCTTCCCCTTCTCCAGATCACGCAGCATCACCATCGTCACCTTGCGGGTCTGATCCTTGGTGAGGATCACGCCTGGGTCGCTGCTCGCCTCTTCGAGGTAGAGGCCGGCGACGTAGACCTTGAAGACGACCTTGGTCCGCAGGCCCATGCCGTTGAGCACGAGCTTCTTGCCGTCCACCTCGACGGTGTCATCCATCTTCACGCCCTTCAGCTCCTTCGCCAGCGCGGGCACGGCGAAGAGCAGCGCAACCAACAGAGAACGTCGCAGCATGTGAACTCCCTTTGTGGGTGAGGCGGTTAACCGTTCGCCTGGGCGAACGTCTTCATGAACGACACCAGCGCCGCGATGTCCGCTTCGGACACCGCGTTGTAGGCGGAGACCCGGATCCCCCCGGTGCTCCGGTGACCTTTGAGACCTACCATGCCTGCCTTCTTCG
>JAYVRT010001123.1:0-2881 GCA_043776025.1 Archangiaceae bacterium
AGGGCAAGCTGGCGATCGAAGAGAGCGTCTCGGGCCAGAAGGTGGGCCTCAAGCTCGAGTTCATCAAGCCGATGGCGTCGAAGGCGATCGTGGCGATCACCCTGACGTCGACTCCGAGTGGATCGCTCGTGACATGGTCGATGGACGGCAACCACAACTTCATCGGCAAGGCCTTCGGCGTGGTCATGAACATGGACAAGATGCTGGGCGCCGACATCGAGAAGGGGCTCGCCCAGTTGAAGACGATCGCTGAGGGCAAGCAGGCGTGACGGGGGCGTTTTCGTCGTCAGGAGTTGAGTGCGCTGTGGCCCTGAGTGAAAATGAAACTCGTGACCGCCTCGTCCCGCCGCAGCCTTGCTTCTCGGACGCCCTGGGACCGCTTCGTGCTCCTTGCGGACGATGATCGGCGCGAGCTGATCGACGGAGCGCTGGTCGAGACCGAAATGCCCACTGAACTGCACGAGCACATCGTTGCGTGCCTCACGTTCTTCTTCCGTGCCTGGGTTCGTGTCCACGGAGGCCATGCCTACGCCTCTGGGTACAAGGTGCGCGTCGACGCAAAGCACGGCTTCTTTCCGGATGTTCAGCTCTATCACCCGAAGAACCGGGCAGAGCGTAACCGTTCAGGGGGCCAGGCATCGATCAGCCGCGCGAATCCCGACGATCAGTTCCCACACTGACTCGGTTGGCGCGAGCTGGGCAGGCGTGATCTACGGGCGGCGTGACCGACCCGCGGGACCAGCGCATCACCGAACTTGAGGCCGAGAATGCGGCGCTCAAGACCCGATGCGCGGAGCTCGAGCAGAAGGTCGAGGAGCTGACGAAGCTGGTGCTGATGCTGAAGGAGCGGCTGGACCGGAACTCGGGCAATTCAGGCAAGCCACCGTCCAGTGACTCGCCGGACCAGCGGGCGGAGCGGCGCGGGAAGGGACCCACCGGCGGCAAACGCGGTGGGCAGCCCGGGCACTCGGGCTCCAAGCGCGAGCTCCTTCCCAAAGAGCAGGTGAGCGAGTTCAAGCCGCTCTTTCCGGCCGAGTGCGGGAACTGCTTCGGCCCGCTGCCCCAGACGCCAGACGCGGTGCAGCGGTACCAGACGGTCGACCTGCCGGTGCTCAAGGCCCACGTCATCGAGTGGTTGCGGTACTGCGTCGGCTGCCCGGGGTGCAGGCACAAGACGTGGGCCAGCATGGCGCCTATTCCGGCGACGCCCTTCGGCCCGCGCGTTGAGGCCGTCATAGGGCTCGTCACCGGCGTCTTCCACCTGAGCCGCCGCGTGGGGGTCACCCTCATGTCGGACATCCTCGGCATCGACATCTCTCTGGGGGCGGTGAGCGCCGTCGAGGAGCGGGTGAGCGAGGCGACGAAACTGCCGGTGGACGAGGCATGGGCGAAGACGGACTCGGCCACGGTGAAGCACACCGACGGGACGAGCTGGTACCAGGCCGGCGTGCTGTGCGCGCTGTGGACCATTGCCACCTCGACGGTGACGGTCTTCAAGATTCTCGCCGATGGCAAGGCGACGACGCTCGCCCCGCTCTTCGGCAGGAAGCTGGGCATTCTCGTGAGCGACCGCGCCACGGCGTTGAACTTCTGGGCGATGGAGATGCGGCAAGTGTGCTGGGCGCACCTGTTGAGGAAGGGCATCTCCTTTTCCGAGCGCGATGGGCCTTCGGGAGCCGTCGGGCGCGAGTTGCTCGACTACATCACCATCATCTTCGGGCACTGGAATGGCCTGAAGGACGGCACGCTGAGCCGCGACGAGTTCCGCGCGCTGATGGCACCGGTGCGCCTGCGCGTCGAGGCGTTGCTCGAGCGAGCCGTGAAGTCGAAGTTGCCGCACGTTTCGGGCTCGTGCGCGGACATGCTCGAGCACCGCGCGGCGCTGTGGACCTTCGTCGACCAGGACGGCGTCGAGCCGACGAATAATCATGCTGAGCGCGAGTTGCGGGCCTTCGTCCTGTGGCGCAAGCGCAGCTTCGGGACTCAGAGCGCGCGCGGCAACCTCTACGCCGAGCGCCTGATGACGGTGGCCCACACCGCCCGCAAGCAGAAGAGGAACGTGCTCGAGTTCCTCACCGCATGCTGCGCGGCCGCCAGGAGCGGCGCGACGACGCCTTCGCTCTTCGCGGCGACCTGAGCGCTACGCCGACTTCACCGCGGCCATCGGAAAGTAGCGCGTGAGATTCCGCTCGCCGGCGCTTCGCACCCGCCCGGCGTCCTTCAGGTGCGTCATCGGCCGATGCAGCGCCCGAGGGTCTTCGCCGACACGCGCGGCGATGACCGCCATCGTCTCGCCCGGCAACGACCGAACCGCCTCGAACAGCCGCTCGGCCAGCACCGCGACTTCTGCGCGCGGACGGTACGTCGCTCGTCGTCGCGACGTGGTCCGCGGCGTGGACGGCACCAACACGAACGCGCGCTCGATCGCCGCCCTTGCGGCCACCTGTTGCCCGACCAAGTGCTCGCGCACCAGCCGCTCAATCTTCGCCTCCAACGTCTCGGGGATCTTTGTGGTCATGCGCGAGAGATCGCACTCGGTGATCTCGGCCTCAACCCCACCCCTGAACGGTGACGGCAGAGCGCACTCGTCAGGGCCTGGTCGATGGCGCTCCTGACGTGATCGTCGAAGTGCTGTCGGAAGGGAGCGCTGCGTACGACAAGAAGGTGAAGCTCGTCGGCTACGCGCGCATCCGAGTCGCGGAGTATTGGATCGTCTCCCCTGAAGAGAAGTCGTTGGAGCGTTTGGTGCTGAAGCGGGGGAAGTACGTCGTCGATGCAGTGCTGACGGAAGGCGAGACGCTCACGCTCGCGCGCTTTCCCGGCCTGGAGATTCCTCTGGACGAGCTCTTCGCGCTGTCCTCGCGCTGATCCCCCAGTGAAT
>JAYVRT010001124.1:0-2878 GCA_043776025.1 Archangiaceae bacterium
CAGCGGCGCTCGGTGTTCGGGCGGTTGATGCACTTGTTCAACAGGAACTGCAGTGAGTCGACGAGGAAGCTCTTCTTTCCGGCGGTGATTCCCTGGGGCGTCTCGCCGGTGAAGTGCAGCGCCACCGCGAGGCTGCCGTCGGCCGCGTCCTTGAAATCGAGGCGCGCGGGGAACTCCATCAGCGCGAGGATTTCAGTCAGCAGCTTCTCGACCTGCTGTTGCTTTTCCAAACCCACTCCCGTTGTCACGCCTTGCTCGTCGCCTGAAGCTTCTTGCTGCCCTTGTCCTTGTCGTCGGTGCGCGAGGGCGTCTCGCCGCCGCCGGTGCCGCCCTTGCTCGCGAGGTAGCGCTTAAGCGCCGCCTGCTGGGCGATCGACAGCAGGTTGTTGGTGAAGATGTAGAGCGCGAGCCCCGCGGGGTAGTTCATCATGATCGCGGTGAAGAAGATCGGCATGAACCAGGTCATCAACTTCGCCTGGGCCGCGTCCATCATCTGGGGCTGGGCGCGCTGGGTGATGATCATCGTCACGCCCAGCGCGAGCGGCAGGATGTAGGTCGGGTCCTTGTAGGTCAGGTCCGTCCACACCGGGCCGAAGAAGGGCTCGCCGTACAGCTCATAGCTGGTGCGCAGGGTGGTGAAGAGCGCCGCCCATACCGGCAGCTGGAGCAGCAGCGGCAGGCAGCCGCCGAGCGGGTTCACCTTCTGCTCCTGGTACAGCTTCATCATCTCGACGTTCTGGCGCTCTTTGTCGTCGGGGAACTTCTTCTTCAGCTCCTCCATCTTCGGCTGGAGTTTCTTCATCGACTCGGCGCTGACCATCGCCTTGTGGGTCAGCGGCAGCAGCAGCAGCTTCACCCCGACGGTGAGGAGGATGATCGACAAGCCCCAGTTGCCGAAGACGCCGTGGAAGAACTTGAGCACCGCCAGCAGCACCTTGCAGATGACCGCCCACCAGCCGAAGTCGACGGTCTTCTCCAGGCCGACGGCGCCGACCGACGACGGGGTGCCGGAGCCAGTCGCTGGAAGGCCGGTGATCGACGCGAGCAGCTCGAGATCCTTCGGGCCCATGTAGCCGCCCAGCTGCAGCGTGGTCGACTCGCCCGGCTGCAGCGCCATGGGAAAGAACGCCTCGGCCATGCGCGCGCTGGCGGTGGCGGTGAGGACGCAGCGACCGTCGCGGGGCGGGCCCACCGGGAAGAGGGCGGAAAGAAAGTACTGCTGGTCGATGCCGAGGAAGCTCACCGCGCCCTTGTGCTCTTCGGGCGGCTTATCCGAGGGGTGGCGGCGCTCGACGGTGTCGCCGACGAGGCAGGTGGCGTTCGACTCATTGCCGACGCCGCCGAACATGCTCGAGGAGTGCTCGTTGTTGGGGTCGATCGCCCGCGAGGTGTGCAGCCCCAGCTCGCCCGCCGCCGGCGCGGCGCTGACGTTCTTCAGCACCAGCTGGATGCCCAGCTCGTAGCCCGCCTTCTTCCAGCTGATGGTCTTCTCCAGCTGCCAGGGCCCCTGGGCGGTGCGGAAGACGAGGTGGCCGTCGGTCTCGTCGACGACCTCGTAGCGGGCGGCGCCGGACAGAGGCTGGGCGCCCGAAATCGACACCGCGAAGGGCAGGGGCTGACCCGCGACCGGCTGGGCGAGGTCCATCTGGGGTGGATCCGCAATCTTCCCTCCGAGCAGCTTCTTGAAACCCTCGGCGATCGAGACCTGCTGCTGCTCGCGTTCCTTTTTTCCCTGCAGCGGCGCGTGCTCCAGTCCCGCGCCCTCGGTGGAGAAGGTGTAGCGGGCGGCGTCGCGGGTGAAGGGCAGGTGGCGCAGCGGCAGCTCGGCCCGCGCGGCGCCAGCGTCGACGCCGCCCGTATCGATGGGCATCAGCGCCGCGACGGTGCCGGCGTCGAGCCCCACTGCGGCGAGCTGGGGCGGGGTGCCGGCGTCGGCGAGCAGCGCCGCAGCCTCGGCGGCCTGGCGGGCGACCTCGGCCTGCGGCTCCCAGACCAGCTTCGAGTAGACGAGCGTCAGCCCGAGCGAGAGTCCAATGGCGATCAGCAGGCGCTTCTGGTTGTCCATTTTGGAATTTCCTCGGGCGCTCAGTGGGTCTGCGCTGGCGGCACCGGGTCGATTCCGCCCGGGTGAAACGGGTGACAGCGCAGCAGCCGCCGGGCCGCGAGGTAGCTGCCCCGAAACGGTCCGTGGGTGGTGAGCGCGTCGAGCGCGTACTTCGAGCACGACGGATGAAAGCGGCACACCGGCGGCATCACCGGCGAGAGCAACCGGCGGTACAGCCGCACCGGCAGCAACAACACCTGCAGCAGCAGCAGCTCGAGGAAGGCGAGGGCTCTCATCGAAACCGCCGCTGGAGCTCGTTCGCCACGCGGTCAAAGGCGCGGGTCAACGCGGCGAAGTCCGCCTCGGCGGCGGAATTTCTGGCAATCACCACCACGTCGAGTCCTTTGGGCAGCGTCGGCTGCCGCTTCCGGTACAGCTCCCGGAGGCGCCGGCGAATCTTGTTCCGGACCACCGAGTTTCCAACCTTGTTCGAAACTGTCAGCCCGATGCGGGTCTGCCCGCCTGGGTTGGGCAGGACCAGCGCGAGCAGGCACTCCGCGGTGATCTTCTGCCCTTGCTCCTGAACCTTGAGAAACTCGGCCCGCCGGCGGAGCCGCGCCTCTTTCCCGAAGCGCTCGGCGGGATGACGAGTCACTACTTCTGGTACGACTTGACCACCAGCCGCTTGCGGCCCTTCGCCATCCGCTTCTTCAGCACCGTGCGCCCGGCCTTGGTCGAGTTCCGCTTGCGGAAGCCGTGCGCGCGGTTCCGTTTGATTTTCGAAGGCTGGTAAGTGGGCTTGCGCTTGGCCACGGGGTGGCTCCTTTACAGACG
>JAYVRT010001125.1:0-2878 GCA_043776025.1 Archangiaceae bacterium
GCTTCACCGGCATCGGGCTCGGAGAGCACCGAGTCCCGCTCGTCGGGGTGCTCGCAGCCGACGTGCGCCTGGGCGGCCACGCCGACGATGTCGCGGGCGGTGGATCGGCGCGGGTCAGGCTGAGGGACGAACGCGTTCGCCCGGCTCGCCCGCATCAGAGTCATCAAGCACACTTCGAGGTCGGCACAGGAAGCGCGGCGCGCTGGGGTGGGCGCCGCGGGCTCTTCGAATTCAGCGCGGAGCAGCCCGCACGCGCGTGCGAGCGAACCCGTCGGGTCGTCGGAAAGGGGCGTCCGCCGGGGAAGCGGCGCCTGGGCGGGCGAGAGTAGGACTGCGCCGAGATCGACCACCTCGGGACCGGCGTAGAAAACCGCCGGGGCTATGGGGCCACGCCGATCGCAGCAGGCACAGCTCCTCGCGAGCACGCGGGAGAACGCCGCTCCGCCAGGCGCCGGCATCCCTGCGTCGTCTCCATCGGAGAGCACGACCGCGGCCGTGCAGAGCTCCGCCGCGGTCGAGTTCGCACCCGGGCGCGGCTCCAAATCCCAATCGGGAGCCTCGAGTGAGGCCAGGGTCAGGCAGGTGACGCAAGGACGAATCTCAGCCGGGAAGGTCGCGAGCTCCGCCGCGACGTCGCCCGCCGAGCGGATCGTCGGCTTCGGATCTGGATGGTCGCCTGCGAGCGAGCTCGCGGAGGTTGCCGCCACCCGCCGCACGGCATCGCCGTAGGCTTCTCGACAGCGCAGGTGCTCGAGTTCCGCCTGATCGAGGTCGCCGGTGTCCGTCACCGTGCTCTTCACCCGGAGCGCGCGACACGGGTGCGCCGGGGGTGGCTGAACCTCAGGCGGTGGCGACCGCTCGCCGACAGAGAAACCCTCGAAGGTCGCCTCCTCGACCCTGCCGTCCCAGTACCGGATCGAGAGGTTCAAGCCATTCTTTGAGATCGTCACCCAGCCGACGTTGGGGAACTGTGCGACCCGGTCGGCCGCGTAGCGGACGGCGTCAGATTCCGGGAGCCGGAGGCAGTTGACGGCCTCGACGTACTCCTTCATCGCCGCCGCCTCCGCGACGGTGTCGAGGTCCCATTGATCGAACCGCGTCGGGAAGCCGACATCGCAGGAGAAGCTGCTCGTGACGTGGCGCCGGAAGATCGTCTTCTTCGCGATCAGCCCGAGCACACCCAGGACGAGGAGTCCCACCGCGACGAGGCCCAGAGTGCGTCTCACCCCTCGCTTTTAGTGGATTACAGAGGTGGGCAGCAGTGACCTTCAGGGAAGCTCGAGCACTTCCCAGCGGACTCGGCGCGACGGGCCGCCGGTGGACGAGACGCGGACATCGCGCAGCTGCTCCGTGCTCGAGGCCGCGGACGACCCGCTGACCTGAACCCTGGACACCGCGCCGCTGGTATCGGCCGACCCGCAGTGAGCGCAGTCCGGGCCGGTGGCGGCGGCGAGGTTCCCGGGGTTTCCCTCGTCAGTCGCCAGCCGGGTCGCGGTCAGCACCGTGCCGTCGGCGAGCGTGAGGGTGGCGACCCCTTTGGGCCCGAGTACCGCGATCACGTCGAGCACCCCGCTCAGCGACTGCTCGGTCGCGACGGTGGTGTCCACCGAGGGCGCGAGCGTCTGCACCGACGCGTCGAGCAGCGGCACCAGCTGGTTCTCGACGAGGAACAGCGGGAGCCGATCGAGCGGCGCCGGCACTTCGACGAACGCGGGGCCGGTGTGCACGGTCCGTTCAGTCCACTCGAGGTAGCGG
Source organism: Archangiaceae bacterium (assembly GCA_043776025.1). GTDB lineage: Bacteria > Myxococcota > Myxococcia > Myxococcales > Myxococcaceae > JAYVRT01. The sequence continues at coordinate 1,756 of JAYVRT010001125.1, forward strand.
CCCGGAGGCAGCCAGACCTTCCGGCTGGTGAGCCCGCGGCGAACCACCGGAGCTCCGTAAAGCGACGGCCCGACGAAGAACGCGTCCTCGACGGCCCAGGCGTCGCTCAGCCCCGGAAACAGCAGCACCGGGTGCCGGGTCATCGGCGTGCCGCGCGCGTGGGCCTCGAGCGCGAGCGCGCGGAAATAAGGCGCGAGGCGGGTGTGGAGGCCGGCCGAGGTGCGCCAGATGTCCTGGGTCTGTTGATCGTCCCACAGGCGTGCCTTGGTCTTCGAGCCGCCGATGGGGTTCGAGCACGCATCCTCGTCGTGCATCATCGGAGAGAGCGCGCTCATCTCGTACCACCGCACCAGCATCTCCTTGTCGTGCGGCGCGTCGGTGATGCACTTGTAGCCACCGATGTCGGTGCTCCAGTACGGAACGCCGACCATCCCCAGGTTCAAGCCCCCGCGCAGCATTGCGGGGAGGCCTTCGGTGTTGTCGAAGCTGGCCTCGGGATCGCCGCCCCAGGTCTCGAAGAGAAACGCCTGGCTCCCGGTGTAGCCCGAGCGGGCGAAGAAGCTGGCGGTGCCGGGCCGCTCGGCCTGAAGCAGCTCGAACGCCGCCTTCGCGGAGAGCACCGAGTAGGGGTTGTGCACCTCGAGGCCGGTGCGCCCATCGTGGAAGCGCGAGCTGCGCGCGACATACTCGCCGAAGTCGTGCATCCAGCCGTCGTAGCCGAGGTCGAGCGAGCGCCGCAGCAGCCCCTGAAACCAGGTGACGGCGGCCGGGTGCGTCAGATCGATCGCCGAGACGGTCTGGGCTCCGCCGGAGAGGAAGAAGGTGGTGGCCGGGCCGCCGTCGGGCGACATCTCGAAGAAGCCGGCGTCGGCGCCGAACCGGTAGTCCGCGGCGCTGTTCGGCGCGGACGCCGACACGTACGGGTTGTTGTAGTCCATCACCTTGAAGCCGTTGTCGTGCAGCAGCTTCGTCCACGCGCGGTAGCTCGCCTCGTTTCCGAGCTGGGTGAACGAAGGCAGCGCGTGCATCGCGTCGTCGACGGTCGTGAGCGGCAGCTTCCGATCTCGCATCAGCTGCCACTCGGCCACTCCCTCGACGGTGCCTCCGTTGTTGATCCGGCGCC
>JAYVRT010001126.1:0-2873 GCA_043776025.1 Archangiaceae bacterium
CACCAGCGTCGTCCGGCCCTTCATCAGCGCCTCGAGGCCCGCCTGGACCTCGGCGTCGGCCCCCGCGTCGAGCGCACCCGTCGGCTCGTCGAGCAGCAGCAGCGAGGGCTCGCGCAGAAACGCCCGGGCGAGCGCCAACCGCTGCCGCTGACCACCCGACAGCCGCGCGCCCCGCTCTCCGACCTCTTCCTCGAGCTCCCTGGGAAACGCGCGCACGAAGCCATCGGCGTGGGCCCGTTGCAGCGCTTGCCAGAGGGCCGCCTCGTCGCCGGGCTCCGCCCCCAGCAGCAGGTTTTCGCGCACCGAGCCCGACAGCAGCACTGGCTCCTGCGGCACCCAGGCCAGCTGCCGGCGCAGCGACCGCTTCGAGAACCCTGCCAGTGGAGCGCCGTCCCAGCTCAGCGTCCCCTCCTCGGGCCCGACGAAGCCGAGCAACAGCGACAGCGTCGTCGACTTGCCGCCCCCCGAGGGCCCGACGAGCGCGGTCAGCTTCCCCGCGGGGACGCTGAGCGTCAGGCCCTCGACGCCGAGCCGGCCGTCGGGGTAGCGGACCCGCACGCCCTGCAACGCCACGCCTTGCCGCAGCGGGCCGGCGTCGGCCCCCGCGTCGGCTTCCGGCTCTGCGTCGAGCACCTCGAACAGCCGTCCGGCCGCGCCCACGCCTTGCGCCACCATCGACGCCGTCCCGGAGAGCGCCTTGAGCGGCTGGTACATCAGCAGCGTCGCGCCAAGAAACGAGACCAGGTGCCCCGCCAGCTGCGGCTCGGCCGCGACCGCGCGCGCCCCGAAGGCGACGCAGACCGCGACCCCGAGCACCGCCAGCACCTCGAGCGTCGGGGTGAAGGCGCCCCGGATGAAGAGCGAGCGCTTCGCCCCGTGCAGGTACCGCTGCTGCTCGGCGTCGAAGCGGGCGAGCGAGGCGCCCTCGGCCCGGTAGGCCTGGATGACCGGCAGGTTGTGCAGTTGCTCCGAGGTCAGGGTCGTCAGCGCCGCCAGCGATGCCTGGGTCGAGGTGGCCGTCTTCTTCAGCATCCGCGCGAAGGCGGACACCGGCAGCGCCATCAGCGGGAGCACCACGAAGGCGAGCGCGAAGAGCCTCAGGTCGGTCGCGAGGCAGACGCCGAGCAGCGCCAGCAGCTGCAGCGAGTCCTTCGCCCAGGACGACAGCGCCTGGCCGACGGCGAACTCCACCTGGGTCAGGTCGGAGGTGAAGCGGGAGAACAGCTCGCCCGAGTGCCGGGTCTCGTGCCACGCCGGGGGCAGCCGCAGCACCCGCGCGTAGAGGTCTTCGCGCAGCTTCCCCAGCACCGCCTGCGCCACCCGTTGCATCCAGCCAGCGTGGGCCCACCCGGCGAGCGCCTTCACCGCCGCGACCGCGACGACCGCCAGCGGCAGCTGCAGCTTCAGCGCGTCGGGGGTCAACACCCACGGTCCCAGCCGCACCTCGGCCCCGCCGACGAGCAAACCCTGCAGAAGAGGGCCCAGCAGCCAGGCCCAGCCCGCGCCCATCGCCGCCGCCAGCACCGCCGCCCCGACCGCCAGCGCGACGGTGCCCCCGTGCGGCCGCACCCGGGCCATCAGCCGGCGCCAGGTGTGGAATGTCGGAGGATTGCGCAGTGCCACGATTGCCCGATTCAGAACGTGCGTTATATGTGCCCCGCCCCCATGGCGAAGCGTGACTACTACGAAGTGCTCGGCGTCGACCGAAGCGCAGACGATGCCACGCTGAAGTCGGCGTTCCGCAAGCTCGCGATGCAGTACCACCCTGACCGCAACGCGGAAGCCGGCGCCGAGGAGAAGTTCAAGGAGGCCTCCGAGGCGTACGAGATCCTCTGCGACGCCGACAAGCGGGCCCGCTACGACCGCGTCGGTCATCCCGGCGTCGAGGGCTTCAGCGGCGGCGGGGGCTTCGGCGGCAACGTCAACATCAACGACATCTTCGGAGAGATCTTCGGCGACATCTTCGGAGGCCGGGGCGGCCGCCAGCGCCAGGCGCGCAACCGCGGCGCCGACCTTCGGTACAACCTCGAGATCAGCTTCGAGGAGGCGGCCTTCGGCGCCGAGGTCACCGTCAAGATTCCCCGGCCCAAGCGCTGCGAGGAGTGCGCCGGCACCGGCTCGAAGAGCAAGCAGACGCGGCAGTGCCCGACCTGCGGCGGGGCCGGCGAGGTCCGCTTCACCCAGGGCTTCTTCGCCGTCTCGCGCGCCTGCAGCCAGTGCAGCGGCTCGGGCAACGTCGTCTCCGACCCCTGCAAGAACTGCAAGGGCAGCGGGAAGCTCGACAGCGAGACCAGCCTCCAGGTGAAGATTCCTGGCGGCGTCGACACCGGCACCCGGGTGCGGTTGGCGGGCGAGGGCGAGGTCGGCGAGCACGGTGGGCCGGCGGGCGATCTCTACGTGGTGGTGCACGTTCGTCCGCACGCGATCTTCGGTCGCAAGGGCGCGCGGGATCTCACCGTCCACGTGCCGATCACGTTCGCGGAGGCAACGCTCGGTGCGCACGTGAAGGTGCCCACGCTCGCCGATCCGGTCACCCTCAAGGTGAAGGCCGGAACCCAGCCGGGCACAACCCAGAAGGTGAAGGGCCGCGGCGTCGCCGGTACCAACGGTCACGCGGGCGATCTGTTCGTCACGTTCGACCTCGCGATTCCGCACAAGCTCGACCACGATCAGCGCACCGCAGTCGAGGCGGTCGCCACCGCGTTCCCCGACGATCCGCGCGCGGAAATGGGAGTGGAGTGATGCCGAACGACGAGCGCGCGCTGTACATCATCTCGGTTGCCGCCGATCTAGCCGGTGTGCACCCCCAGACCTTGCGGATATACGAACGCAAGGGTCTCATCGAGCCCGCGCGTACGGAGGGTCGGAGCCGG
>JAYVRT010001127.1:0-2872 GCA_043776025.1 Archangiaceae bacterium
CACGAGCTCACGGCTCCGAGCGAAAGCACGGCGAGCATTCCTGCAAGGAAGCGGGGGGTCATCGGGAGCCTCTGGGTGCGCGGACGGGGCGCAAGCTAAGCGGCCAGCGAAGGGGCAGGCAAGGCGTGTCGCCGTTTGGCGGTCCGACGGTCTGCGGCTAAGTCTCCGGGGTGCTCTCCGTTCTCCTGCTGACCGCGATCGCCCAGGTCCCCGGCTTCGAGAGCGCGACGCCTTGGGAGAAGGTGTCGAGCGAGGACGGCTTCACCCTCGAGCGCCGGCCGGTGACCGATTCGTCGTCCCTCGAGTACCGGGTGACGGTGGTGACCCTGCGCACCGTCGACGTACTCTGCGAGGCGATCTTCGAGTTCGCGAGCCGGACCAAGGACGTCCCCGGCCTCGCCTCGCGCACCGAGCTCTACGAGAGTCCCGACGAGCGCGTCATCTACGACCGCTTCAACCAGACGCTGGTGAGCAACCGGGACTACGCGGTCACCGTGCGGCGGACGCGGCTGGCGCCTTCGGAGTGCCGGATTCGTTTCTGGGCGACCAACGAGAAGGCGCCGAAGCTCGCCGACGGCTGGGTGCGCATCGACAAGCTCTGGGGTGGCTGGACCTTCACCGCCGGCCAGACGGGCGGCGCGACCCTCGTCTACACCGTCTTCGCTGCGCCCGGCGGCAGCGTCCCCGCGGTCTTCGCCAATGGCTCGCAGCGGGATCGCGCGTTGGAGACGGTGAAGCTGGCCTTGGAGAGAGCCCGCTCATGGAAGCGCTGAAAGGGCAGCTGTGCCTCGCGTGCGGGATGTGCTGCGACGGGACGCTGTTCTCATTCGTCGCGGTGTCGAGTGACGAAGCGGTGGCGCTCAAAGCGGGCGGCATCCCGGTCACCGACGACAACGGCCGGCTCAAGCTCGCGCAGCGCTGCGCCGCGCTCGACGGTTGCCGCTGCACGGTCTACGCGCAGCGTCCCTTCGTCTGCCGCCGGTTCGACTGTCTGCTGGCCCGGTCGGTCGCCGAGAAGGACCTGCCGCTCGACGAGGCGCTGGGCATCGTCGCCGAGGCCAGGGCGCGGCAGGCCAGGCTCGAAGGGCTGTTGCCTCGGTTGCGGCCTGGGGAGCCTTCGGGCCCCGTGCGCCGCGCCGCAGCTCTCAGCCAGGCGGGCGGGAAGGTCTCCGACGCGGCGCGCGCGGCCTGGGACGAAGCGCAGGAATTCCTGCGACGGCACTTCGTCCCGGACTGACTGCGCCGGGTTGTTCAGGGCCCCCGGTAGGTCGACCACTGCGACGTCATCCGCGTGGCTTGCCCGGCGGAGAACGCGTTCATGCAGCTGTCGTCGGTGTAGTCCATGAAGTTGAAGATCGGGTCGAGCCCGGCCTTGCTGCGGCAGGTGTCGCGGCCCGTGGGGCAGCCGAACGCGGCGCTCTTTTCCGCCGGGGTGTCGCTCACCGAGTCGCCGCTGCCATTGCAGCCACCTTGGAAGGTGTGGAACAGGCCGACCCAGTGGCCGACCTCGTGGGTGGCGGTGTCGCCGAGGTTGTAGGGGACGGCCGAGCCGCCGGGCAGCGAGGCGTTGAGCACCACCACGCCGTCCATGCTCGGGCTCTTCGCGTAATCGGAGGGGAAGGTCGCCCAGCCAAGCAGCCCCTGCCCGATGTTCGCCGAGTAGAGGTTCAGCGCGTTCTTCCCTCCCTGGCGCAGCGCCGTCTTCGCCGACCTCTCCGCGGCGCTGCCGGGAGTCATCGCGTACCAGGCGTCGTTGTCCGTCGTGTCGGTGCCGGCGAGGGTGAAGCCGAACCCGGAGCTCGCGTACGCGGCGTTGAGCACCCCGAGCTGATCCTGGATCTGTTGCGCCGTGATGCCGCCCGCGCCAGCGCTGCTGCGGATGATGTGGACGTAGACGGAGATCGACGAACTGAGCGTGCTGCGCGCCACGCCCGCCCGGGCGAACGCGACGTCGAGCCCGTCGGCCACCTCGATCTCGGCGAGCGTCGGCTCCCGCGTCGAGCAGCGGACGAAGCCGTTGGGGTTGAGGTCCTCGGTGATCGGCTCGGACTGGAGCTGGAGCGGGTCCAGCTCTCCCGGCCCGACGCCACAGCCCACGAGTGCAACCGCTGCGAACACAACCGACGCGAGTGTCTTCATGACTTCCCCTGGTGAACGATTCCGGTTTTGTCCCGGCCCCCTTCTCTCAAGCGTGAAGCGCGCCGTTTCTAACCCAGCGCCCGCGTCCGCGCCAAGAACCGGCCCGACGGGGATTCTCGGGGGCTGAGAAACACCCCGGCTGAGGTGTCAGCCCCGATCCGTACAATTGAGGCTCACTCGCAGTCGCTGTTTTCCCCGGGGGGAAGCCATGAAGAAGCGAAAGCAGGCCGAGGTCGAGGCGTTCATTCCGCAGTCCGAGATTCCGCGCGAAGGGCCGGCGCTGGTGTTCGACGCCGAGGGTGACCTCGCCGAGGCGTTGATTCAGGCGCTGCTCGACGAGGCGCCGTGCCTGAACCGCGAGCCGGAATCGATGGTCTTCGTCGTCGAAGGTGGCCGCACCTGCCGGCTGGCGTTCACCGAGCCGGCGCCGATGCCGCTGGTGAAGGCGATGATTCGCCACCTCGGGGGAGGCTCGTGGAGCCCGGAGCGGCTGGAGAAGCTGCGGCTGCGCCCGCTGCTGCGCATCGACGAGACGGGCTTCTCGCTCTTCGTTCGCCCGGTGCTGCCCGAGGCCGAGGCGTGATGCCGGTCGATCGTTGACAGCGCCGGGGGGCGATGCCATCTCGACATCCATGAGCGAGACATTTCCGGTCACTGTCGAAGTCACCCGCCCCGACGGCTCGGTCGAGCAGATCAAGGTCGGCACCGCCACCCGCACCGCCGATGGCTTCAG
>JAYVRT010001128.1:0-2868 GCA_043776025.1 Archangiaceae bacterium
GCGCTGGTCGACACCGCGCTCGCCCGGTGCGGCGGGAAGCAGGCGTGGATCGCCGCCGGCAAACAGGACGTCCGCACCTTCATTCGCGGCTCGTCGCAGGGCGAGGGCGCCAAGCCGAAGGCCGCCGCCGAACTGCCCCCGTTGCCCGAGGCCTATTCGTTCGCGCTCGCTGCCGCCCGCCAGGTCGACGGCGCCCGGGCGAAGCGGGTGCTCGAGCGCAACGGGCTCAAGCTCGATCTGACCGACCAGGGCGCGGTGCGGCAGGTGCTGCGCAAGGGCGTGCGAATCGAGCAGGTGGCGCAGCTGCGCTCAGACTTCGCCTGGGTCCTGCTGGTGGGCCGCAACTTAGACGGCAGCGAGTACCGCTTCTCCGAGGCCTGGGGGAGGCGCGACGGGAATTGGGGCCAGCACTGGCCGCCGCGGCCCGACGATCTCCTCGCGCTGCCCGAAGGCTTCGCCCCGCCGCTGGATCTGCCGGGCGAGGCGAACATCAAGCTCAAGGTGAAGCTGCTCGGCCAGCTGTTCGACCTGGGCAAGGTCACCCCGAAGACGGCGAAGCCGTACGCCGGCCCGGAAGACGGGGCCGAGCCAATGGGGGGCGTGCTCGCGCCGGAGCTCGGCTGATTTGGCCTCGCTTCTTCGCGAGCCCATGGGCCTGGTCGTGAGGCTTGGCCCAACGGGCCAGGCGCTTCTTCAGTTCACCGTTCCGGTGAAGTCGACCACCTCGATCGGCTCCGGCGCGACCTGGAACCGCACGTCGTCGCGGTAGCCCTCGGCGTCGCCGGCGATCTGGAACGGCATCGACCGGGCGAAGTGAATGCTCACGTCGGAGCAGTGGTAGTCGTACATCCCTTCGGGGAACCAGGTGCCCGCCCAGAGGCCAGGCAGGTTGGCGAGGATCTTCAGCGGGGGCAGGGTGCCGAAGCGCAGGTTCATCATTCCCCGGCGCTTGGCGGCGAAGGGGAACATCTTCAGCTCGAAGCCGTAGAACGGCGCGGTCGCCGCCGCCGCCATCATCAGGTTGCCGCGGAAGATGAGACCGCCCGGCTCGACCGGCTCGCCCATCGGCAGCCCGTCGGGGCCGACCCGGTACGCCACCGAGCCCTTGCCGTTGACGATCTCGCACTCCACCTGGGTGCTGTGGGTGAGGTAGTGCGGCACCGTCTTCATCGCGACCGACGTGAAGTAGCCGGCGCCACCGTTCATCACCTTGGTCATCAGCCCCCTGGCGAGGTTGTTCTTCACCCAGAGGTAGTCGTTGAGCAGCTTGCCGTCGAGGCCGAGGCCGGCGAACGGCGCGCGCTTCCCTTCCACCATCAACAGGTCGAGCGTACGGTAGCCGGGAACTTCTCCCGACCGCGCCCGCAGCACGTCGTCGAGGATCCCGTCGCCGCGAACCGGCGACGACTTGAGCAGCGTGGCGAGGGTGTTGCCCGTGCCGAGCTTGAGCACCCCGAAGCGCGGCGCGGTCAGGCCGGGGTGGTGCTGCCGGCGCAGCTCGACCTGGTTCAAGATCTCGTTGACGAAGCAGGTGAAGGTGCCGTCCCCGCCGCCGAGAAAGACGGTGTGGTACCGGCGATCGAGCACCGTCTGGGCGATGCGCCGCGCGTCGAGCTCCGAACGGGAGAGGAACAGGTCCCCTTCGGGCACCACGTGCGAGAGCGAACGGACGATCTTCTCGCTCACCCGGCGGGCGTTGCTGTTGAGGAGCACCGCGACCTTGTTCTCCGCTTCGCTGCGGGGCGGGACCTGCTGAACATCATTGCGAAACGGTTGGACCCACATGTCAGCCTCCAGTATCGGGAGAGTCACAGCGTCAGGTAGCAGCTTCCGAGCCATCTGACATGGTGCGTTAACCGTATGATTTCGCAGATGTACGACAGGTAGAAGATCTGCCGCGCCGCATCGCGTCGGTGGCAGCAGTGCGAAGCGGCTTATGCAGTCGGGCGGTTTGACAGGGGGGGCATCACGGTTAGGTTGGGTCGAGGAAGCTGCTGACGGAAAGAGCAGCATTTTCAACATTTTACGGAGAAGCACACATGGCTAAGATTATCGGCATCGACCTGGGCACCACCAACAGCGTGGTGGCGATCATGGAGGGCCGTGAGGCCAAGGTGATCAGCAACGAAGAGGGCAGTCGCATCACGCCCTCGGTCGTCGCCTTCACCAAGGATGGCGAGCGGCTCGTCGGGCAGATCGCCAAGCGGCAGGCGATCACCAACCCCGAGCGCACCGTCTATTCGATCAAGCGCTTCATGGGGCGCCGGCACGAAGAGACCGCCGAAGAGGCGAAGCTGGTGCCCTACAAGGTGGTCAAGGGCCCCAACAGCGACGCCCGCGTCGAGATCGACGGCAAGCAGTTCTCCGCCCCCGAAATCTCCGCCCAGATCCTGCTCAAGCTCAAGCGCGCCGCGGAGAACTACCTGGGCGAGAAGGTCACCGACGCGGTGATCACCGTGCCGGCGTACTTCAACGACGCCCAGCGCCAGGCGACCAAGGACGCCGGCGAGATCGCGGGCCTCAACGTGCGCCGCATCGTCAACGAGCCGACCGCAGCGGCCCTCGCCTACGGCCTCGACCGGAAGAAGAACGAGAAGATCGCCGTCTACGACTTCGGCGGCGGCACCTTCGACGTCTCGATTCTCGACATGGGCGAGGGCGCGGTCGAGGTGTTGGCCACCAACGGCGACACCCACCTCGGCGGCGACAACATCGACATCCGGATCATGGATTGGCTCGTCGCCGAGTTCAAGAAGGACACCGGCCTCGACGTCTCGAAGGACAAGATGGTGATCCAGCGCCTGAAGGAGGCGTCGGAGAAGGCGAAGATCGAGCTCTCCAGCACGATGGAGACCGACATCAATCTGC
>JAYVRT010001129.1:0-2867 GCA_043776025.1 Archangiaceae bacterium
GGCGGCGGCGACGGCGGCGGCTCGAAGGAAGCCCTGTTGACCGGCGATCGCGACAAGCTCGATCTCGATGGGGGCGGGGTAGGCGACCTGACCGCGGCCGTGGCGTGGAGGTTGAATAACGCCGGGGGCGCCGAAACAGGGACCTTGAACTTCTCCAACGTCCCCCCCGAGCTGAGCGTGGACAACCGCTGCCCGGCCACGCTCCCGGCCGGAGCAAGCTGCACGATCTTTCTGAAGTTCAAGCCGAGTTCCCCCGGCCTGAGGACGGCGCATCTCGACGTCTCGGCCGACCCGGGCGGAACAGCCAGCGTCGACGTGCGAATCGAAGGGCTGTGGCACCTCAGGGTGACCCTCCTCAACCCGGGCTCCGGTGGCAGCGTTCAGTCTCCCGCCGGTCAGATCGCGTGTGGCCCGGCGTGCACCGGCCTGTACCCCAACTTAAAGTCGGTCACGCTCGTGCCGGTCACCGCGAATGGCTCCCGCACCCGGTTCGTGGGTTGGGGGGGATTGCCGCAGTGCGCCCTGGGCAAGCGCAGTTGCACCTTTAATATGAACCAAGACGAGAACGTGGTCGCCGAGTTCGCCGCGATTGACCACAACCTCGCCTTTGTCACCTCGGCCACTTTCGGCGCCAACCTCGGTGGCCAGGCGATGGCGGACACCTTGTGCAACCAGTTGGCGTCGCTGGCGGGGATCAATACACCCAGCAGCGACGGTTTCATCGCCTGGCTCTCGACCTCAACCAGCCAGGCGGGCGACCGGATTCCTCAGGGAGCGGGTGGCTTCATCCGGCTCGACGGCAGCCCATTTGCCGTGAGCGGCGCCACCCTCCGCGCGAACCAGATCCTCGCTCCATTGAACATCGACGAGCTGGGCAGCTTGACCACCGGTATAGACAGCGTGTTCACCGGGATCAGTCCTGACGGCGGCGTCACCGGTTCGACCTGCTTCGATTGGCGTTCGATGGATCCGACGATGCGGGGATCCGTCGGCAACATTCAGGCAGGGCCCGGCGTGTGGGAGGCCGCAGCGGATCAGTCCTGCAACTCAGGGGCGCGGCTTTACTGCCTCGAGGTCAAGGGGGCCTCGATCGCGCCGTTTCAACTTCAGGCGGTGCCGGCCGGGAAAAAGGTCGCCTACCTGAGCAGTTCCGACTTCTTTCCTGGCAGCGGGGTGTCCCCCGACCAACACTGCAACCTCCCCGTGAACCGGCCGATGGCCTACCCCGCGAGAACGTTCGTCGCCTTCGTGGCCACCGCCGGTGGCACGGCGCTCAGCCGAATCACTCTCGCCGCCGACTACTTCCGCGTCGACGGTGTTCGGATGGCGAACGGTGGCGAGCTGTTCTCCTGGCACATTCCCAACGGGCTCTGGGTCACCAACAACGGCGGCTACGCGGCGCCGCACCTCATGAGCTGGTCTGGCGCGCTGACTCCCACCTCCACCGCCGGGCCCGACGGGAACTGCAACAATTGGACGTCGGACGCTGGAACTGGGCACGTCGGCGACGTGAGCCTGGGCGGATTCTCGCCCGGGTGGTTCGGCGCGGCCGACGCCTCCTGCGCCACGGGCCACCCGCTGATCTGCATCGAGCCCTGACCGCGCGGCGTTTGTGCCCGCCCGGTGCTGGCCGCCGTCCCCAGAGGTCCAGCCTTCAGGGTCGCGCGCCCCGGCGGCGCAGCCGGATGATCGCCGCCAGCCAGAGCGCGGCCGAAGAAAGCCCGGTCTGTCCCGCGCCGCAGCCGCAGCCCTTCTGATTTCCGCCACCGCTGCCTCCGCCGCTGGCGCTCGTGCCGCCGCCGGCGCCGCTCCTGCCGCCGCCGGTGCCGCTGCCGCCGCCAGTGCCGGTGCCGCCGCCGCTACCGCTGCCGCTGCCGCCACCGGTGCCTGCGCTGCCTCCGGTGCCTGCGCCGCCACCGCTCCCGTTCCCGCCTCCGGTGCCAGCGCCGCCGCCAGCGCCGCCGCCAGCGCCGCCGCCAGCGCCGGGGCAGATCCCCGACAAACACACCCCGGTCGCGCAGGGCGTTCCGTTCGCCGCGAACGCATCGACCGGGCAGCTCGTCGCCGTGCCGTTGCAGAACTCCGAGACATCGCAGACGCCCGTCGCGGGGCGGCAGATCGCCGTCGAGGGACGCGTGCCGCAGCTTCCGTTCGACGGCGCACCGGTCGCGGCCGCGCAGCTCTGGCAGGCGCCGTTGCAGGCGGAGTTGCAGCAGAAGCCGTTGGCGCAGAAGCCGCTCTGGCACTGTGAGTTCTGCCCGCAACCCGCGCCGATCGCCGCGAACGAGCCCGGGCAGTCGACGTCCGCCGGCAGGCAGCCCGGCTGGCAGATGCCGTTGTCGGAGCAGTTGTTGACGGCGAGGCTGCTGCAGTCCGGGTCCACCGGAGAGCAGGAGAGGACGCAGATCCCGTCGCCGCCGCAGTGGACGTCAGCGCAGTCGGGATCTCCCAGAGTGCCCAGCGGTGCTGGGCTCGTCGTCGCGCACCCGCTGCCACAGACGCCGTCCGCCTTGCAGGCGTTGCCCACCTCGAAGCTGTCGATCGTCTGCTGGATCCAGGCGATCGTGGTGGCGTCGGTGCGCGCCTGGACTCCGTCGTAGGCGCAGCTGTCGTCGCCATAGGAAGTGGCGCCGGCGTGCCGTTCGACGCCATTGCGCACCACGAACGCCGGCCCGCCCGAGTCACCGCTGCAGGTGTTCTTGTTGAGCAGCTGGTAATAAAACTGGGTCGCGTCGATCTGATCCGAGGCGCCTGGCGGCGCGGTGGGAGGGACGACGATGCTCGCCACCGGCCCGACGAGGTTAATCGGGTAGGTGACGACGCGCCGGGTACCGAAGCCCACGCCCAGGGCGTTGATGTCGCCGTAG
>JAYVRT010001130.1:0-2866 GCA_043776025.1 Archangiaceae bacterium
CGGGAAAGGAACAATTCGGCTTGATCGACATCGGCATCAACCCCAACTTCCCCGCCACCAGCAAGGTGCTGACCTACATCCCGGCGGGGATGGTGACGATCGCGCTTGGCGGCGACTCCTGGGCCGGCGGCACCAACACCTCGGAGTTCTCCTTCGAGGGCTTCCAGGGCGGCGACACCGTCGAGGTCGACGGCAAGATCCTCGTCAGCAACGGCGTCCTCAAGCTCGGCGACATGTAAAGGATGGTCCTCGAGTTCTCCCTGCTCGTGCTGCTCGCCTCGCCCGACGGCGACCGGGCTCCGCCGAAGAACTTCACCAGGTTCAAGGCCGACGTCACGCTGCTCTGCGACGTCGCCGCCCGCGCTGGCGCGGCGAAGATCAAGGACCCCTCGGACCGCGCGGAGAAGATCGCCGAGTTCCTCACCGCCCAGGACTTCGCCGACGACTACACCGCGTTCTACGCCGACCTCTCTGGCCAGCCGCCGGAGGAGAAGCCGGCCTACCTGCTGGCAAGGGCACGCCAGCTCGGCCTTCCCGGCTGCGCGTTCGCCGAGACCTCCCGAAAGGAGCTCCTCGCCGAGTGGCAGCCGTCCTGCGCCGCCGGCGACGCCTCGATCTGCGAGCAGTTGAAGAACGAGAAGTCGCTCTGGGAGGCCGCGAAGAAAGTGGCCCCCTGGCCGAAGCCGGAAAAGTGACACTTTAGCAGGGCTGCGATTTCACAATCTCGGGCCGTTCCTGATATCGGGTCGGCCATGAAGAATCAGGCCCTTCCAATCGCCCCCCTGCTCGCCGTCCTCGCTGCCGGAACGGCCTTCGGGCAGGTCTACACGGTGCAGCAACAGTCGACGCCGTTCGTCTCGATCCTCGGGCAGTCGGGGACGCTCAGCCCGGCGCTCGTCTCCAAGGGCAGCTTCAGCACCGACGACGAAGGCTACATTGACGTCCCGCTGGGCTTTTCCTTTCCGTACTACGGAACGAATTACACCACGGTTCACGCCGACACCAACGGGGTCCTTGTCTTCGGGGGCGTCACCACCTGCAACACTGGCTTTAGCTGCTACAGCGGCGGCGGCATCCCCAGCACCACCCGCACCCCACACGCGGTGATCGCACCGTGGTGGCAGGACGGGCAGGGGCTCCCGACCGGCGGCCCGGTCGGGGCGATCCTCACCCGGCAGTCCGCCGGCCAGGTCGAGATCGAATACAACAACTGGTCGCGCTATGGCGGCGGCTTCAGCTTCAGCGTCCGGGTGACCCTGACCGCGTCGGGCCTGTTCCAGGTCCACTACGGCCCCGTGACCGGCACCAACTTTGGCGCCACCGTCGGCTGGGAGAACCAGACCGGCACCGCCGGCGGCAACTACCTCAACTGCTCCGCCACCACCGCCGGGTGCCTTCAGACCAACTGGCCCACCAACACCCTGTTCACCATCGGGCAACCGGTGCAGCCGGACATCGTCGTTACCGCGGTCAACATCGCCAACCTGGTGGTCGACGGCAGCAGCCGGATCACCTTCACCGTCACGCCCACCTTCCAGAACTACGGCCAGAACGCCGCCAGCCCCGCCTTCGCCTGGAAGGCGTACCTGTCGACCGACAAAATCCTCGATGGCGCCGACCGCCTCGTCGCCACCGTCGGCCCCACGGTGACCCTCACCGGGGCCGGCACCGCGGGCGCAACCGCGATGGCCTCGGCTCCTTGTGACAGCCTCACCCCGGTCGCGCCTGGCCAGTACTACGTCATCGTCGACGCCGACACGACCAACGTCGTCACCGAGGCCTCGGAGACGAACAACAACGGCAGCACCGCCAACTACTTCGTCAACGGCCTCGATCTCGTCGCCACTTCCGTCTCCGGCCCGGCCAACAGCGGCCCGGGCAACCCGATGGTGGTCAACGTCAATTGGTTCAACCAGGGCACCAGCCCCGCGGGCCTCGTCGGTTACCGGGTGCTGCTGTCGTCGGACGCACTGGTGAGCACCAACGACTTCACCCTCTACAGCGGCTCGCGGATGGTCAGCGGCGGCGAGACGATCAACGAGATGCTCTCGTTCAACGTCCCCGGCAACGTACCCGGGGGTGACTTCTTCTACATCCTTCAAATCGACCCCGCGGGCACCATCACCGAAGCCTCGGAGACCAATAACGCGATTGTCTCGGCCGCGAAGGTGACGATGAAGCAGGCGGACCTGGTCGACACCTCGTCCGACTTCATCGACCCGGTCACCGGCGGCAGCACCCGCATCGGCTACTTCGGCCAGCCCGCGAAGGTGACGCTGACGATGGACAACGTCGGCGGCGCCAACGCCAACAACTTCAAGGTCGCGGTCGTGATCTCCACCGACGCGACGCTGTCGCTGCTGTCGGACACGATCGCTGTCGAGAAGCCGGTGGTCCTCGTCGCCCAGGGCACCACCGGGGCCACGCTCGACATCAACTTCACGCTTCCGGTGAAGGACAAGAACAACCAGAACTTCCCCACCGGCAACTGCTTCATCTTCACCATCCTCGACTCGACCAGCGCGGTCACCGAGCTCAACGAGGCCAACAACTCGCTGCTGATCATGGGGCCGGTGCAGCTGCGCGCGCCCGCGCCGGATCTTACCGTCACCCGCATCGAGGCCGCCGCCAGCGGAGCCGTTGGCGAGGTGATCCCCGTGCTTCGCACCTTGAAGAACATCGGCAACGTCGATGCCCCGCCGGTGAAGTACCGCTTCTTCGCCTCGGCGAACGCGACCATCGACCCGCTCAACGACGTGCCCCTGGCGATCGTCACCGGCGCCTCGACTTCCCTCGAGGGCACGGTGACCCTCGCCATCGGCGCCGCCGACACCACCACTGAGCTGGTGAAGCTGCCCGCCTCGAT
>JAYVRT010001131.1:0-9620 GCA_043776025.1 Archangiaceae bacterium
ACCTTTCCGTCGCCGATGTACATCACGACGTGACCATTCTTCACCAGCAGGTCACCCGGCTGCAGCTGGTCCTTCGGCACCTCGGGGAGGTTCTTCTTCATCAACGCGCTGCTGCCGAACCTGCTGATGTCGATGCCGGCTTTCTTCAGCATCGTCACCATCAACCCCGAGCAATCATAACCAATCACTCCCTTGGGAGAGACGTACGGCTTCTGTCCGTTCAGCTGGTAGGTGTTGCCGTCGCCTGGCGTTCCGAACCGGAATGGACTCGCTCCGCCCACGTAGGGCGCTCCCAGCTGCGAGAGCCCGAAGTCGATCGCCGCTTGAATGCCTGCCGGCGCGCTCGTCTGCGGCTGGACGGGGGCCGTTCCCTGAGTCGGGCCCGTTCCCCGCGACGGAGTCGTTGCGGTCGGTGCGTTCGCCTGGCTGTCGACGAACCGCTTGAAGGCCTCGGGATCCTCTTTGGCCAGACGGAAGAAGTTCTGCAGGTCCAGTCGCTCCCTGGGGCTCATGCCCGCGACCTTGACCCCGAACTGCTTCAGTTTGGTCAGCTCCCCACGCAACTGCGCACGAACGTCAGCTTGTTCAGCACGGGCCCTGCTGCGGGGCTGCACCTTCGCCCAGTTCGCCGGGTCTTCGTTGGCGGCAATCCGCAGCTCGACGTCCGCGACGGAAGCTTGCACGGCGTCCCTGTCGCGAAGGACGGCATCGCGTTCCTGGGTCGCCCCGGGTCTGCCTTCCTGGACTGCGCGGTTCAGGCGGGCGAGCGTCACGTCGAAGGCGTTGCGGAAGTCAGACCCCGCCGCCGGGGCGGGCGGGGTTCCGATGGCCTTTCGAGCCGCGATCCTCAGCGCGGAGCCGCGCCCGGTGGACATCTCGTCCCGCGGAAATTGGCCGCGCGCTGGTTTGGCCGTCGCCGGCTTGGCCGCTGCCCCTTTGAGGGTGACCGAGCGGGAAGGCGCCTTGGAGATTTTGGTGTGCATCGCGGTGCTCCTTCAATTGAGCGATCATTCTCGCGGGCCCGCGCTTGTCAGCCCGTGACCACTCTGTAATTCGGCCTGACAGTCACGATTGGAGCCAGCAAAAACGCCGACTTCAGGGACGATGAGGTGCAGGCTGCTTTTTTTTGATGCACCCTCCAGCTGGCAGCCCACATCCGACCCGATCATCGGGCGCGGCTACTGCACCCGGAGCAGCACCCAGCAAGGTTCACGACGAAAGTCCTCGTTGCCGGAGTTCCGACGGTAATCGTAGAGGTAGCCGTGCCCGTGCACGAGCACGACCCCCTCGGCGTCTCGAAGCGGCGCCGTCTGCGAGTCCACCCCGAGGAAGGAGTCGAAGGTGCCTTCGCCGAGATCCGCTGCGCGCAAGTCGCCGCGTGCCTGAATCGTGAATTGCCCGGCGGTTTGATTGACCTGCAGGGCCCAGGTGCACTCGGCATCCCCGCGGTACTCCCAGAAGGGAGCGCTCGCGTTCATTTTTACGTGTTTGGGCGTCTGGGTCGAAGAACGGAAGAAGGTACTTCTCAAGGCGAGAGCGTCGAACTCCAATTCAGTCGCGGGCTCGAGGGGGGCCGCGAGCTCCAGCGATGCATGCTGTCCGGGAGCGAGCGTGAGCAGGCTCTTCACCTCGGTGCTTCCGATTGAACCGAGCCTGACCTCGTAGGCCCCGGGCGCAATCCCCGAAATCTCGAACGTGTCTTCTCCCGGCGGCAGCAGTGCGTGCGCGTAATCGTCGACGCTTTCGACCCCGGGCGTGAGACGGGGCCGATCAAGATCCTCCGCCGTCGTGTTCTGCCGAATCACCGGCACCAACATGACAATCACCGGGTCCTGCCCGGCTCCGCCTTTGCCGAAGGTGAGGTGCCCCCTGATCGACGCCCCTCTCGCGGGGTCGACCCGCGCTACCGGGATTTCCCCCAGCCATGCCAGGGGAGCTGGGCGGGCCTGCAGCCGTAGGTTCAGTGGCTCGATTTGGGTGCCTCGAATCTCGAGCGCCTCCTGCCACGACCTCAAATCGGTAACGAAGTAGCCGTCGTCGATAGGGTTGGTCTGCGCCATCACTCCCCCGACGTCGACCCCGCGCGGCAAGACCAGCCTGCCGACGACAATTGGAGCGTTGTGACTCTTCGAGTAGCCGAGGAATTGGATCTCCTCCCGAAGCTTGTGGGCCAGGTATTCGTTCTTCGGCAGGTCCGCGGTCTTTCCCTCTTCGAGCGCGCGAATCCGACGCTCGACCTCCACTGAACCGGCAGGGTGAATCTTCACGATCGTCGCCAGCCCGTTCAGGTCTGGCGTCACGATTTCCATTGGGCCGGTGGACTCGGGTGCAGCCAGCTCAGCCCGGTAGTAGCGGGCGAGCCGACTGTAGGGATTCTTGATCTCGCGGATCAGCGCAATCCCGCCGAAGGAGATCAGCGCGAGGCTGAGCACGGCACCGGCGACCATCCACGCCGATCGACGCTTGCGAGACTTCGGCTCGCCGCGAGGCCGGTCGGTGCGGGTGGGCGCCTCGCGGTCATCTCGGACAGGGGTGGCCAGCGGCTGCGCAGCCGCTGGCGTGGCGGCGCTTCGGGGGACTGTGGTCTCGAGCCAATCCACCAGCCCGGGTGGCGCTGCGAGGTTGATCTTCCGCTCGCGCAGCTCGCCCTCGAACAGCCACTGAACCAGGCCGAAGAGGGCGGTGCTCATCCGCCCCCCCAGCCGTGGCGCGGCCCACTCCATCAAGGCGCTCTCGAAGGCGAGCGCCGAAGAAAAACGCCGTTCGGCGCTGGGGTTGATCGCCCGCGCCACGATTCCGGCGAACACCGGATCCGCCAATTCCGGGTTCAGTCGCGGGACTTCGAGCCCTCCGACGACCACGTCCAACATCCGGCCGTTGAGCGGGTTCTGACCTGCGACCAGCTCATGGAGAACGACTCCGGCTGCGAAGATGTCGGCGCGGGCGTCGATGCGCTCGGCGCGTGCTTGCTCCGGAGCGCCGTACTGATGCTTCCCCTTGAAGATCCCCGGCCGGGTGTCACGACGGCCCTCGAGCTTCGCCTTCGCGATGCCGAAGTCCGAGACCTTCACCTGGCCGTCCCAGCCGATGAGGATGTTGTCGGGCGAGATGTCACGGTGAACGATCTGCAAAGGTCTGCCGTGCTCGTCGAGGCGGGTGTGGGCGTGGTGAAGCCCCTTGAGGACTTCGATCAGGATCAACGCGGCCAGCTCGGGTGGCAGCCCGGGACATTTCAGCTCGTGCAACCGCTGGCACAGCCGGTCCAACGTCACGCCATCGACGAACTCCATGACGATGAAGAGGTCGCCATCGACCTCGCCGGCGTCGAAGACCTGCACCACGTTGCCGTGCGACAGTCGAGTCGTCAGGCGGGCTTCGGAGAGGAACATCGATCGAAACTCGGCGTGGCCGCTGTGCTCCGGGAGAATGCGCTTGAGGACGACCCGCTTGATCGCGCCCGGCGTCGGCTCGGATTGGGCGAGGAAGACCTCCGCCATCCCACCCCGGCCCAGAGGCGCGAGGATCTCGTAACGACCGATGTGTTCGCCCCGCTCGCTTGCTCCCATGCGCGAGATGTTGCAACACGCAGACCCGTCCGGCACACCTGATTCAGCCGACTTCGGGCACTCGACCTGTCCTCCGCAGGTCACACTGTGACGTCCGAAACGGCCCCAGGGCCGGCCGGCTCAGGTGGTGTACTCGGCGTTGACCTGCACGTACCGGTAGCCGAGGTCGCTGGTCATCATCACGGCTTCACCGGCGCCGTCGCCCAGCCGCAGCTCGAGCCTCACGTCTTCGTCGGCCATCGCCTTCGAGGCCGCAGCGCGATCGAACGCGGTGGGTTCACCCTGCCTGAACACCTCGATGCCCTGCAGCGCGCACGAGAGCGCCCGGGGGTTGCGCAGCTCGGGCGCGTTGCCGACCTGGCTGGTGAAACGGCCCCAATTGGGGTCGTTGCCAAAGAGCGCGGTGCGCACCAGGGCCGAGGAAGCCACCCGCCGCGCGATCGCCTTCGCCGCCGCATCGCTGGCAGCGCCGGTGACCGCAATCGTGGTGACCTTGGTGGCGCCTTCCCCGTCGCGGGCGATCAGCCAGGCCAGGCGCCGGGCCACGGGCTCGACGCGGCGGGCCCAGTCCGGAGGGGGCGGCAGGTGGGCGGTGGAGAACAGCAGCAGCGTGTCGTTGGTGCTGGTGTGGGTGTCGACGTGCACTGCATTGAAGCTGCTCGCGGCAAGGGTAGGCAGCGCTCGCTGCAGTTGCTCTGCGCTCAGGTCCCAGTCGGTGGCGATGAAGGCCAACATCGTGGCCATGTCTGGCTCGATCATCCCCGCGCCCTTGCACACTCCAGCGATGGTGGCGCCCGCGTGCTGCGCGCAAGCCTCTTTGGGGTAGGCGTCGGTGGTCATGATCGCCCAGAGGAAGCGGCGCCCGGCCTCGAGGTCCTTGCTGCGCTCGGCCAGCGCCGCGTCGATTCCGGCGCGCACCTGGTTCATCGGAAGCTTCACGCCGATGATTCCGGTGCTGCACACCAGCACCTGGTCCACCGGGGAACCGAGCGCGGCCGCGACCCGGGTGCACATCTCCAGCGCATCCTGATCGCCCTGGGCGCCGGTGCAGGCGTTCGCGTTTCCGGAGTTGACGATCACCGCGCGCACCCGGCCGCCCGAGCGCGCGAGGTGCGCCCGGCAGAGCGTCACCGGCGCGGCGGCGAAGTGGTTCCGGGTGAAGATTCCGCCGCAGGCCATCGGGACGTCCGAGACGAGCAGCGCGACGTCGGGGTTGCCGCTGGCCTTGATCCCTGCCTTCACTCCGGCGGCGGCGAGCCCCTTCACGGAGCTGAGGGTGAATGGCACAGGGGCGAACGACGGCACCGGAGGAACGGGGATGCTTGTATGACCTGCACTCATTGAAAGCCCCCGTTCAAACCAGTCGTCGTAGTCGTGAGGTTGTTCGAGGGGGTGCAGGGGGAGACTTGAAAGTTGTGGGCAACCCGACACTGGCTGTGGAGAGCGGTGTAGATGGGGCCCGACGGAAATCGGGAGAGGGTCGCCGTGTGGTGCTTGGGGATGTTTCCCCGTTCATGAGATTGGCGCCCTCGACCGGTGTTGCAGGCCCGGACGGAATTCTGGGGCCAGGCAGTGGCCTGAGTCCCCGCATGGACAAGCATGGGCAACAGCACCGGCTCCGAGGCTCTCGACATCCTCCGTCGAAAGGGAAGGACGCCATGAGGTATGCAGGAATCGACATCGCTTCTGAGAAGCATTTCGTCGCAGTGGTGGACGACGCCAGCGTGGTGCTGGAGAAGTCCACCGGCTTTACTGAAGACACCGAGGGCTACCTGAAGCTCTTCAGGTTGCTTGGACCCGCTGAGGACATCGCGCTCGTCGGCATGGAGGCGACAGGGCACTTCTGGAAGAACCTCTTCGCAGCGCTGGCCGCGAAGGGTTACCGCGTCGCGTTGATCAACCCGCTGCGAACCAACCGCTTCGCAGCGGAGGACATGCAGCGCACCAAGACCGACGCCATCGATGCCCTGGGTATCGCCCGCTTCGCGGCCCAGAAGCGTCCCGAGGTCACGCGCCTTCCAGACGCTGCCACCGAGGAACTCAAAGAGCTCGTTCGCCTGCGCGACAGGCTGATGCAGGACTTCGGGGACAGAGTTCGTGAGCTGCACCGCGTGGTGGACCTGGGCTTTCCCGAGTTCACCCGTTACGTCCGCACGCTCGACAGCCATCTGGCAACGGCCATCCTCAAGAAGTATCCGACGGCCGAGGCCTTCCTTGGCATCAGACTGAAGGCGCTGTCCAACCTCAGGTACGACGGCGTTCACTTCGTCGGGCTCAAGCTTGCGACCCAACTGCTGGAGGCGGCGAAGACGTCTGTCGGGCGGCACCACGGCCACGCCTACAGCGTGCAGGCGAAGTACTACTGCGAGGACCTCGACGTGCTCCGCGCCCGGCTTCGCGAGCTGGACCGCTCCATCGAGACGCGGCTCGACTCGCACGAAGTCGGAAAGCTGCTCACCACCATCGACGGCATCGGCACTGGGACAGCCGCACGCCTCATCGCCGTTCTCGGCAACCCTGCCGACTTCCGAGACGAAAAGGCTCTCGCCTCGTACGTCGGTGTCGTCCCGGCGCTGCGGCAGTCCGGCAAACGCACCTCTCAGCGCGCCGCAGCCTCCAGCTACGGCAACGCTGAACTCCGCACCGCGCTCTACATGCCAACCCTCACCGCCGTGAAGCGCAACCCCTGGCTCAAGGCATTCTACGACCGGCTCGTACTCGCTGGGAAGCCGAAGAAGCTCGCCCTCATTGCTGCAATGCGGAAGTTGCTGCACGCCATCTACAGCGTTGCCAAGCACAAGAAACCCTTCGTCCCCCGCCTGGAGGCCACCACTTGAAAAAAGCAAAAAAGGTGCTTGCTGGAGAAGACGGAATCTCATGACGCAGCGACTTACCGCATGTCGGGTGCAAGGGAGACGGGCGGCCACGTGGACCCGAAGGTCCCCCCGTGCAATAGGCTCGTCATGCAGAAGATTCTGGTCATCGAAGACGACGAGCTGTTCATCAGCTTTCTCAGCCAGTCGCTCGCGCGCTCGACCGAAGTGGCGTTCGAAGGAACTTCTGAGCCGGTCGAAGCCCTGAAGTGGCTGATCGGCGGCGGTAAGTACGACGCGAGAGGGAGGCGATCAGAGCGGAATGCGCAGGGTTTCTTGCCCTGTCGACAGGCTCAGGACCCGGATCCACGAGGGGCCCATCTGCGGTCGTTCGTCGATGCCAAGCACCAGCAGGTCGCCCAGGACGAGCACCGAGACGAGGTTCGGGAAAGGGACCGTGTACCGCCAGGTCTCGACGCCCTGCGCGGTCACCGCCGAGAGCATCGGGCCACGGCCTTCTTTGCTGCCGGACATCCGCTGGTAGTGGAGCAGGACCAGGCCGCCCGCGGCGTGGATCGGCGCTCGCGTCTGAGGGTTCATCAGCCATTGAGGCTCCAGGAATTCAGGCCCGCTGCCGTTGATTTGTGCGCGCGGCCGCCCCCGGAGTTCGACCCCGTCGACGCCGCCGGTGGCCAGCTGAGGAAGGGTGTCTGAAGGGCCCCGTTCCTTGACCGCCGTTACCTGCAGCCGGGTGAAGTCGAGCGCATACAGCCTGCCGTCTTCGTCGAGCGCAGTGACGCCGCCATCGATTCCGAGCGCGACGTCGTTGGCCTCATGCCGCAGGTTGCGCACCCCCTTGAAGGAAGCGAGGTTGGCGACGAGGCGGTTGTCGAAGTCGTGCACCTCGAGGTCGTGCAGGCCCATCATCACCAGCTGATCTCCCTGCACCACCGCCCAACGGATGCGATCGACCAGGTGCGGCCCGACCAGGGTCTTGCCCGCCACGACGTCGAGGATCCGCCAGCGATCGCCGACTTCGCTCGGGCCGTCTTCTCCCCCTCCGGTCTCGACGTTTTCAATCACCAGCACCCGATTGGATCCCAGCGGCCGGATGCTCTGGATCGCGCCGTCGAAGTGGATGAAGCGATCGAACAGACGCAGGTTCGTCAGGTAGAACACCATCCCCGCCAACAGCAGCGCCACGATCCCTCCGAAGACCCAGCCGGCGCTGCTCGTTGCTTCTTTCATCGGGGAGCCAGGGCACCCTCGGCGGCTTTGCCCGGCCCCGGTGCCGGCCCATCGGAAGGCGCACCCAGCTTTCGCAGCAGCGCGATGATCGCGTCAAGGTGCTCGGGGGTCACTTCCTCTCGGAAAGAGGGCATCTCCTTCTTCACGCCGTCGCGCTCCTCACTGATGCCGTTGGTGACACGGTCGCGGATGAAGGCGTCGGTCGTCTTCTGCTGCCAGCTCGCGCGGGTGAAGTCCGGCAGCTTGAGCTTGAGCCCCGTCTCGGTCTGCCCGCGCCCATCGAGGCCGTGGCACGCGGAGCACCGGGTCTTCCACAGCCGAGCGACCTTCTTCTCGGGCGGCTCGGCGGACGCACGCAGGGCGAAGGCCAGACACAGACAGAGAATCAGCGGGCGCATCTGGCGAATATGCCCGAAACCGGAGCCCAGGGAGCTGCCGCGACCGAGGACCTCACCGCCGTTCAGTTCGGCGCATCGCGCCACTGCTTCCAGCGGTCGGCGGCAACTTCTCCCCCGACGTAAATCATCGCACCGCCGTGGGTGAGTTCGCCGGGCAGCTCGATCTGGGGAGCACCGGGAGAGCCGATGGTCGGGTCGTTGGGAATCACCGCTCCGACGGGCTTCATGATGTTGTCCGCTGGGGCGTGGGTCCGCAGGTGGACCACCCGGACCCCGGGGCTGGGCGCGGGGTATTTCGCGATCTGGGTGCCGAGGTCGAGCATGAACACCGACTCTTCTCTTCCGTCGGGGTTGCCTTTGCGGTTGACCGTGCCCGCGAGCGGAGAAGCGACGGTGAGCAACGTCACCCAGGGGCCCTTCTGCGTCGAAGGCGGCAGCTTGAGCTGGCTGACGGCGAAGCTGGAGACCACCCCGCCCGCGCTGTGAGCGAGCATCAACAGCCGCCCCTCGGAGTCCGGCAGGCAGGCCGCGATCTTCGAGACGCCCGCCGCCAGCTCCCCGGAGATCTCATCGCGCGACTGGTACGAGACCCAGCGGAACATGAAGATCGACGCCGGAGGGTTTTGCATCAGCGCTGCCAGCGCCCCCTCCATCTCCTCGCCATCGCCGCCGACGCCGTGGACGAGGACGATGATCGGCGTGGTCGCGTCCCGCACCTGCCCGACCAGCTCGCTGCAGGGGAAGGCGGGGTCGAGCAGGGGCAAGGGAGAGAAGCGGTCCTTGTAGAGTTCGGGCGGCTTCAGCGGCCGGTCGGCGCGGAACCAGCCGCTCACCCCCATTTTCCGGGCGATGGTGCGGGTGAAGCAGCCGGAGCCAAGCAGCGCGAGGACACCTACCGCCAACAGCCGTGCGTTTCTCATCCCCGCCCCATAGCGCCTTTTGCGGCGGGGAGCTGGCCGCGAAGCTACCCGGCGGAGCGGCCGTCGAGCCGTTGACCTGGGCCTGTGCGACCGACATCGTCGTTTACGTCGCCAGCCCCGCGATGAAATAGCTCGTAGCTCGGCGCGGGAGTCGAGGCACTCACTGCTTGTCGGCGACCACCCGCCCCTCGGGGTTGATGTGGACGTGGTAGCGGTTGCCGTCCTTGCAGGTCGCGAGGTGGTCGTTGTCGGCCTTGCGTTCGGCGCGCACCACCTGTCCGCATGGCAGGCCGAGGAGGGCGATCACCGAGGTCAGGTCCTTGAGCACCGGGTCGTCCGCCGCGAAGGCCGACGAGGCGCCGAGCCCCGTGGCGCAGGCAACGACAGCGATGGCCGCGAGCAGTGTGGCGCGAAGACCTCGAATGCAACGTTGGCTCTTCATGTCATCCCTCCATGATGCGTGCCCTGAACTGGGCGGGGTCAACGAGAACGGCCCAAATGGCTTCGCGTGAGGCGAGCAGGCTCTTGGCCAGGGGTGGATCCGCGTCCTGCACCATCGCGAGCACCTTCATGATCAACCGGTCGTAAGAGGGTCTGAGCGCGGCCGGTGAACCGTCGTGGCCGTTGTGGACGTGCTTGAACTGCCCGACGAGGTCATCGACCTGGTTCTTCAAA